>JAESPT010000359.1 GCA_016765515.1 Sneathiella sp.
ATACTTCAGTTACATCATTGCCCTTTTTGGCCAAGGAGGCGTACTCTTTCCAACCATTTTGCCTGTTTTTCTTCATTTGATCCCATGATTGGCCCAATCAAATTGTGGCGTATTTTTGTATATCCACTGAATTTCAGTGTGGCAATTTTCAACTGCTTTAGAGCAGGCGCTCCCTGGAAAAACCTAAAATACCAGGGCGGCGTGTCCATCGTCAGCACAATTCGCGCTGACTTATTTTTCAATAATTTTTCCGGTATTGATTTGCCGCTCTCATATTTAAAGGCAAATCCCGGTAAAAAAGTCCGATCGAACATCCCTTTGAGCTTTGCTGGCACACTCCCCCACCATACTGGCGTAAAGATCACAATGTGATCTGACCAAAGAATTGAATCCTGAAGATCCCGTAAATCCTCCTCCAACTCAGTCTCTGTGTCGTAACCAGTCATCAAATTGGGATCGAAATCCATCTTGGCGAGTTGATGATAGCGAATTTCATAATTTTCTTCTGCCGCAACCTTATAGGTATTTGCTAACGCTCCCGTAAAACTCCGCTCCTTTGGATTGCCATTCACCAACAAAATACGTTTTTTCATACTCTTCTCCGTTTCAGATATGCGGAGAGTGTCGGGCCTTCCCTATAGGGCAGAGTCAAGTGCTTTTTCTGTGCATTGCATTTGCTGTAAGCAATTTTCTATTTTTCGGATTTTGCTATGCAGTGTTTTAATTTCTTCCTGTAATTCCTGTCTTTTCTTAATCATGAAAGCCGCCACTTTTGTCCAAATCAGTAATCCATCACTGTCATAAATCAGTGCTTTTAACTGGGAAAGCGTAACGCCTAATTCCTTCGCTTCCTTGATAAGAAGCAAGATTTCAATATCTGACTGCTGATAAATCCGATATGTTCCCGACCGTTTCGGTTTAGGAATAAGACCAAGCTCCTCATACAATCGGATGGCTTTTATCGTCAGCCCTGTTTTTTTTGAAATTTCACAAATATACATACCCATATCCAATTCAAGATAAAGACCGAATAAACTGAATCACTTCGTTACAACCAGACAACCAATTTTGCTCTTCCGTTACCCCAGAAGACTTGCGAGGTTTAAAACTGTGATCGCCGTCTTCCATCCATTTAATCTCAATAGAAGACGACAAAGTGTAATTCTCAACAGTTTGCTTGTTGCCCATGGTGTCTCTTGTTCCCTGAACGATTAGCGTTGGTGTCTTTATTCCCTGCAAATGTTCAATTCTGGGTTTATCCTGTTTACCAAACGCATAAAATGGATATCCAAGACAGATGAGTCCGCCAACCTTGCATTCATCCGCAAGGAGAGAGGCCATACGCCCTCCCATGGATTTTCCGCCAATGATCAAATTTTCGGCAGATCCAGATTCTTCAATAATCTCTTTCCAGTGGGTCAGCAGTTTTGGCTGCCGGTCAGGCGGTCGCTTGCTTCCCTGTATTCTGCGCTGCTGCATATAAGGAAATTCAAAACGAATCACATGAATACCTGCTTCTCCTACCTTTTCAGCAAAAAAAGCCATAAAAGGGCTGTCCATGGGAGCTCCAGCACCATGAGCAAGAATGAGTCGCGTACGATTTTTGCCAGCTCCATTTTCAAGATACGTCACCTATTTTCACTCCCAATAATTACCCTCTGACTAATAAGTGAACGTCGATCTTGAATAAAGCCTATATATGTAGACAGACACATTATTTAGATGAGCGACCCCATGTTTGAATTTATCGCCGAATATGAACCAACAATTCGGCTCAGTTTTTTTTTCGGGAGTCTCGCGCTCGTCGGGTTATGGGAAATTATTTTTCCTAGAAGAAAGCTTACCGCTCCCAAGGCGTGGAGATGGGCCAACAATCTGGGGGTGACTTTTCTCAATTCCTTTATATTGCGATTTCTATTCCCTGTTCTCGCTGTTGGCATGGCCGTCATTGCGCAAGACAAGGGCTGGGGATTATTCAATGTGATCCATATGCCGCTGGCACTGGCGGTTATTCTGGCGATCATACTGCAAGACCTGATAATATACGGCCAACACGTTCTATTTCATCATGTTCCTCTTTTTTGGAGACTTCATAAAGTTCATCATGCCGATGTGGATTATGATGTAACAACGGGCGCTCGATTTCACCCGATCGAAATTTGCCTCTCTATGGCAATCAAACTAGGCGTTGTCATCCTTCTCGGCCCGCCAATAGTCGCCGTTATTATTTTTGAAATCATATTAAGCTCTATGGCAATGTTTAATCATGCCAATGCAAGATTACCCATAAAGCTAGATGCGTTTCTCAGACTTATTGTTGTGACGCCAGATATGCATCGGGTTCATCACTCGATCAATTCTCCAGAACTCAATCGAAATTTCGGCTTTAATCTGGCGATTTGGGATCGCCTCTTTAGGACCTACAAACAGGCACCGGATGCAGGGCATGAAGGAATGACAATTGGATTACCAGAATACCAGGAAACACGGAAACAATCGGCATTCTGGATTTTGATGCTCCCTTTCCGTCCAACTAAATAACGTCACAATAAATTGGCTTCGGTAAGTTCATAGCTCTCGTATTGACGCCATAACCCAGCAAATGTCTCCAGATGGTTTTCAACGTCTTCACTCGCTTTTGCGACGATCACGGCCATAAGCCGAAGCGTATTGGAGATATGATCGGCCCTGACTTCGCCCCCAAGAACACTGATCAGTTTCAATCCCTCTCTGACGTCATTTACATATCCGAGGCAGTCTTGCATCTGGACCAGGAGGTGATACCCCTCAGAGAGCGTTTTTTGATCAAACAAAGAAGAGAAAAACCGTAAATGATACCGGGAACGCTTAACATATTTTCTTACATTATGCAGATCATCAATAGAAAGCGCCTCAATAGATGATCCGCGCGCTAACAGATCCTTCCGCCCCTTGCTAATGACCCCAACCGCAAAGGGACCAATGGCCCGCCGTGATAAGTCTGTGTCCGCCCATCCCAAATTTAACGACCGATCACGTTCAATCCAGTCATCGAAAATTTGTAGCAGCCCTTGAAATCTCTCTCCTGTAAATGCTTCATGAATTTGATCCTGTTCTTGATCTCTCATCAATCGGATACAACTTCTCAATTCTTCGTAGGTTGCCTCCAATCCATTCAGCGGACATGTTTTATTCAACATACCTTTTAGAAAAACATCCAGATCACTTGCATCGCCGAGCAAACGGCCAAAATAGCGAAATTCCTTTTTGAGTTTTTTATACGTTTCAGGATAGATAATGGTTTTGAAAATCTTCAAAGCCACTCGAGTACGGCGCAAACCGATACGAATTTGAACTAAAGCGATGTCGTCTCTGTGGTCACAATATCTGGCTAGATTCAATCTCAAATGATGTACACATTCTCTGAAAATGAGCTTTGCAGCCGCCTCCACATTAAAATCATTCGCTAAATTCAAGTCACGCAATTTGATTTTATTTGCTCTGTTCTCTGCACCACTATCAACTGGTTTTTTTCCAACCATTATTTACGACCTGTTATTGTTACCCTATGCTGAGTTCTTCTGAAAAATATAGCAATCGGTTCAAATGACAAAAAATAATAAACAACTAACTGACTGGATTGGCAATCAGGAAACGCGGACAGAAACGATCCATCAGCAAGCACTGAATGGATTTGCCGCTCTCATGGATGAAGACGCGTCAACATCCTCCATTGTTCCAGTTGGTGGACACTG
>JAESPT010000360.1 GCA_016765515.1 Sneathiella sp.
CCACTTTTATGGCCAATGATCCGCAAAGCATCATCAGAGGAGTAGGCGCATAGGCCCCGACCAAGCTCTCGTCCGGCTTGACTGGAAATTGTCACCAGATCGCCCCGCTCAAAATGCCCGCTGACTTTTACAACGCCTGCTGGCAGCAAACTGGTCCCGCGCTCCAGTGCCTTTTCCGCGGCGTCGTCAATGAAAAGATTCCCTTGACTTGAGAGCCTTCCGGCGATCCATTTCTTCCGCGCACTTCTTGGCGTATCCTGGGCAACGAAGCAGGTTGTTCTTGCGCCGTTCTCGATGGCGTTCAACGGATGTTGTAGGTTGCCGCTGGCGATAAACATGTTGCACCCGGCAGACATGGCTATTTGTGCCGCTTTTAGCTTGGTGACCATACCGCCGCTACCGACATTTGTCTGAACACCGCCAGCCATTGCGAGAATGTCATCCGTGAGGGCTGTAACTTGTGGCAGAAACTTGGCGTCTGGATGTGTTGTCGGGTCTGCGTCATACAGACCATCCACATCACTGAGCAATACCAGGCAGTCTGCACCGATCATTTGGGCGACGCGAGCCGCCAGCCGGTCATTGTCACCATAGCGTATTTCACTGGTGGCAACGGTGTCATTTTCGTTGATCACAGGCAGCGCCCCAAGGCTGAGCAGGGTCGAAAGAGTACTGCGTGCATTGAGATAACGTCGTCTTTCTTCCGTATCGCTTAACGTCAACAGGATTTGGGCAACCTGTATGCCGACAGTTCCCAGAATTTCCTGATAGGCGTGGGCAAGCTGAATTTGCCCGGCCGCCGCAGCTGCCTGGCTTTCTTCAAGTTTCAGCACACCTGTTTTTAACCCCAGAACATGTCGGCCCATGGCGATAGAGCCGGAAGAGACGATTAGAACTTCTTGTCCCCGTTTGCGCATAACAGCAATATCTTGCCCAAGCGCTGTCAGCTATTTTTTACGCAACTCACCTGTTGATCCGTCGACCAGCAGGGCTGAGCCGATTTTTATGACAACGCGTTTTGCATGAGTAAATCTGTCGGTCAGGGTTTCCATGTCTCTGCATCTTCCCCAGCTTCTTTCAACTGAGCCTCTTCTTCTTCCTTTATCTCAGTCTTTTTGTCCACGCCGATCATGTCAAGCAATGTAAACAGCAAATCATCAACATTCTCACCTGTTACGGCGGAAATTGTCATAACTTTTTTACCGGAAAATTTTTCCAGCTCCGCAACTTTCTCTTCAACCTCTTCTTCCATAAGAGAATCGATCTTGTTCAGAACGATGACTTCATCTTTCTTGGCCAGAAGATCAGCATAAGCCTCCAACTCGCCGCGGATCGTCTTGTAGGCACCCGTAATATCGTCCTGTGTTCCGTCGATTAGATGCAGGAGAACCCGGCATCTTTCTACATGCCCCAGAAACCGGTGACCAAGACCGATGCCTTCTGACGCGCCCTCGATCAGGCCTGGGATATCGGCGAGAACAAATTCCCTGCCGCCCGCGCCAACAACACCCAATTGCGGAACCAAAGTGGTAAAGGGGTAGTCGGCAATTTTCGGTTTTGCGCGGCTAGTGGCGCTTAAGAATGTTGATTTACCTGCATTGGGCAATCCCACAAGCCCGGCATCGGCAATAAGCTTCAGACGCAACCATATCCAACGCTCTTCACCGGGCCAGCCCGGTTCGGTTTTCCGCGGTGCCCGGTTGGTGGAGGTTTTAAAGGCGGCGTTTCCGCGGCCGCCGTCCCCGCCTTTACACAGCGTAATTGACTGACCGACTTCCGTCATGTCGGCAATCAGCGTGTCATTGTCTTCTTCCAATATCTGGGTTCCGACAGGCACCTTCAATAGGGCGTCCGCACCGGCAGGACCACTGCGGTCCCTGCCCGCGCCGGGAACGCCGGCTTTGGCTTTGAAATGTTGCTGGTAGCGATAATCGATGAGCGTGTTCAAGCCATCAACACATTCGATGATAACAGAACCCCCTCGACCGCCGTTTCCGCCGTTTGGGCCGCCAAATTCAATATACTTTTCCCGCCGGAAGCTAAGCGATCCGGGACCGCCGTTGCCGGATTTCAGAAAAACTCTCGCCTGATCTAGGAATTTCATGGGACTTGTTGCTCACTCATTGATGGATATTTTTGATCGCAATATCCCAAAACAAAAAGGGGAATGGCTAGACCATTCCCCTTCTTCAATCTCTCATACCGTGACAGGTGGCTTTATGCCTGACCGTCTACGGATACATAGATCTTTCCGCCACTTTTCTTGGTAAATTTAACTTTACCTTCGGTAACGGCGAAGATGGTGTGATCCTTGCCCAATCCAACATTTTCACCCGGGTACCATTTGGTGCCGCGCTGGCGAAGAATGATGTTGCCTGAAATAACAGCTTCACCGCCATATTTCTTGATGCCAAGGCGGCGACCCGCTGAGTCGCGACCGTTGCGGGATGAACCGCCAGCTTTTTTATGTGCCATCTAGCTTACTCCTCAGATTTTTTTTCAGCGGCCTTTTTAGGGGCTGCTTTTTTCGCTGCCGCTTTCTTTGGTGCTGCTTTTTTTGCACCTGAAGCGGAGATCTCGGTGATTTTCAAAACGGTGAGGTCCTGACGATGACCGGCTTTACGGCGATAGCCTTGACGACGTTTCTTTTTGAAAACGATAATCTTGTCAGCCCGAGCCTGCTCTAGAAGCGTTGCGGACACTGTCGCACCTTCGAGCATTGGAGTGCCGAGCGTCATGGCTCCCTTGTCATCCGTGAGGGCCAGAACCTGGTCCAGCTGTAGAGTATCGCCAGCTTCACCCGCTAGGCGTTCTACCTTGATAACATCGTCTTTGGCGACTTTATATTGTTTGCCGCCGGTTTTGATCACTGCAAACATAGCTGATCCGTTTCGAACATAGTGAACGCTGCCGAGAAACACTCCCCAGCTGCTTTAATTGAAGGCCGCAATATATCTATGGTCCTCTTTAAGTCAATAGGATTCAATGATCCTATCAAAGTTTTTATGCGGTGACGGTTTAAACAGCGATTTTTCATACGGTTTTGCAATATTTACGAATATTTTAGGGTCACATCCGCCGCCGGATCAAAGAATAGTCTTTGCCGAATTAAATTTCTGTCTGTCTTCCTTCTTTGAAAGAGACGCAAAAAGGAATCACATTGAATAGTATAGATGAACTTGTTAGGAACGATAGGGGACAAAGTCACAAGTGCGCTAATAAAAACCAAATAAGAAACGGCGAGCAGATTAGGCCCTTGATAGGGGCCTCTGCAAATAGACAAAAAGGACAAAAAAATGGGCGATACCACTAAAAAAGCAGATCGATATGATCCGTTCAAACATCAGCTTGTTGATACAAAGGGTTTTGAAGACCTGAAAATCGGCGATAAGTTTCCAATTCCGTCCCGAACCATTGGGGAGGCAAATTTCGCGGCTTTTCAATTAGCCTCCGGTGACAATCATCCGATTCATTATGATGAAGAA
>JAESPT010000361.1 GCA_016765515.1 Sneathiella sp.
ACTCTAGCGCCTCATGTCTTCGTCTCGGAACATCTTAAATCCGGCGCCCTCCACGCCCGCCCGATCATTCAGCCCACCTTGAGCCGCCGCCTGTATATCGGTCACCTGAAAGACCACCCCTCCACCCGTCTGGCCGAAGCCATGACGAAACTACTGCTCAGCCTGATTGCCACAGAAGTGAAAATTGGAAACTGGAATGCACGGATGGAGGTTAGCTAAGACTTTTCACCATAAATATCATTTCCCAATTACTTATGATGAACGCCGCTCAGTAGGTGCCTTACAGCCTGTTCTCTTAACCTAGCCAATTCTCCGTTTCTTGCCATTGTTTGTAATACCATATTAATTTTTGGCACCAGATCTCGATGTTTTTCATGAAGATAGTGATACAGGGGAAAAGTCTTATAAGGGGGGGCAAGCGCATAGATTCCCTCTATCCCAAGATGCTTGAGCTTATGCAGTGACGAAACCCGTCCTGCAAGAGCAAAATCCATTCGCCTAAGATTGATCAGAGTCCACATTTCATCATCAGTGCTTACCGGGTAACTAGAATTGAAATGCTCGAGCAAAGTCTCATATATCATCACGCCTCTTACATAAACAAAACTATACTTTCGAAAATCCATCAGGGACCTAAAAGGAATTTGTTTTGTAAAAAAAACGCTTAGATCAACATGATTTATAGAGGTCGGTACTCTGATTAAATTGGGAGCAGATTTCTCAATAACAGGAATTCTTTGGATTTCCCCATCTACTTCCCCGGACCTGGAACTTTCCAGTGCTCTTAGAGCAGGCATTGTCTTGAATGTTAGGTTAATGCCAAGATGTTTATACGCTTCCGTCAAGATAAATTGACCAATATATTGATCTGAAAGACTTTCTATTTTCGCAAGAACAAGGCGCTGATGACTATAAGCTATAGAGTTGACGAAGAAAAAAAGGAAAGCCGTACATGTAAGAATTTTCATATTTGGCAATCTTTGAATGGCAATGGCACAATAATTGAGTTGAAAACTCACCTCATCCGTCTCCATTGTTAAGGGAAATTGTCAGTGTAAATAGAAATAGAAATTTTCTCACAATTGGCAAGTCAGCGTCCCTAGTTACATTTATATCGTTGTCTTCTGTTCTGTACTTATGATTGACATCTCGCATCGCCATTATGTTATTCTTCTCTTAACGAAAAACGAAAAAAGGAACGAATGATGACAATCACAGGGCATTGTTACTGCGGTCAATTAAAATATGAGGCGGCGGGGGATCCTATCGTCAAGGGGAACTGTCATTGCCGGGAATGCCAGTATATTTCTGGTGGGCATCCCAATGCCTTTATGGTGATGCCGGACGCTGGGTTCAAATATACCCAAGGGGCGCCAAAATCCTTTATTCGCAGTGACCTTGAAAGTCCGCGAGAACGGGAATTTTGCGCAAACTGCGGAACCCATATCCTGACCAAGTCACCGTCACGGCCAGGGGCTGTTGTCCTTAAAGTCGGGACGCTGGACGATCCGTCCATTTTCGATAAGCCGGATATGGCGATTTTCACAATCGACAAGCAGAGCTTCCATCATCTTGAGGAGGGTGTCCCATCCTTTGAGCGAATGAAGCCTCAGTAAAAAATCATCGAATGCGCGGATAGTAAATTACATTCAGTGCGGTCGCCGGCTCTTTGGATAAATTTCTGTATCCATGGGGCCGATCCGCATGAAATCGGATGGATTGCCCCTTGGCAACCGAATGCCATTCTTCTTCAGACAAAATTTCCATCGCCCCTGTCGTCACTGTCAAAAACTCGATGACGCCTGGCCTGTGTGCTTCTGACGGTCGGTCATATCCGGGCGGAAAGGTCAGTTCGAAATATTCAAACGGAACTTTCGGATCAAAAGGGTATAGCGGCGCTACCAGCATATCGTCATCAGCAATGACCTGCCGAATTTTATCGGCATCCCGGATCAAAGTAACCGCATGCTCCTCATCTTCAGAAGGATATTCGATCAACGACGACAGGGAGACATTAAAGCCTGTAGCGATTTTCCAAAGGGTGGCAAGGGTTGGACTGGATTCCCCCCGTTCAATCTGGCCCAGCATGGCCTTGCTGACACCGGTTTCCTTTGACGTTCGATCCAAACTCCACCCTTTACGAACACGCCATAATTTCAGGCTTTTCGAAATCTGATCTACTGGACTATCCACGCAAGTATCCTCACCCTACAAAAAAGACTTGTACGTTATAGCGCACAAATGATAGCGTGTACAATACGGACGTTATAACGCACAAGCTCGCCTTCCTTCCCACCCGTGCGTTATAGCGTTTCGTAATGTTGCATCCCGTGATGAGTTTAGGAACAAATATGCTGAAATACTTTTCCCTCCCCCACATTTCTGCGGGTTTTGTCTCCATTCTTGTGGGGTATACCAGCGCCGCTGTCATCGTTTTTCAAGCCGCTGCCGCCGGGGGCGCTTCCCCTGCTGAAATCGGTTCCTGGATGTGGGCGTTGGGCATTGGTCTGGGACTTAATTGCATCATTCTTTCCTACGTCTACAAGGAACCGATCATTGTTGCCTGGTCCACGCCAGGGGCCGCCCTTCTGGTTACAAGCCTGCCCGGCATTCCCATGAGTGAAGCGATCGGTGCCTTTATCTTCTGTTCGATCCTTCTGACAATTTGCGGTCTCACCGGTTGGTTTGAAAAAATCATGCAGATTGTCCCCCAGTCTCTGGCATCGGCCATGCTGGCCGGTGTGTTGCTTAATTTCGGCCTCAACACATTTGTCGCCATTGAAACCGAGTTCACCATGGTGATCCTGATGCTGTGCACCTACATTCTCGGGAAAAGGTTTATCCCCCGATATGTTATCCCCCTCACCTTCCTGATCGGGGTGATTTATGCCTATTCCCTGGGGCTGGTAAACGCTGTAAATTTGGATATTTCCCTGACCGTTCCCGTCTTCACCCTGCCCTCGTTTAATCTGTCCACCCTGATCGGGATCGGCATACCGCTTTTCATTGTCACCATGGCATCACAAAATGTTCCGGGAATTGCTGTCCTGCGCGCCCATGGATATAAGACACCCGCCTCCCCGCTGATCACCTGGACCGGATTAACCGGGATCCTGCTCGCGCCGTTTGGAGGATTTGCCTATAATCTGGCAGCGATCACCGCCGCGATTTGTATGGGAGAGGTCGTCGACCCTGATGCATCAAAACGCTACCGCGCCGCCATGTGGGCCGGAGTTTTTTATATTCTACTGGGGCTTTTTGGGGCAACGGTCGCCGGAATGTTCACGTTATTTCCCAAAGAATTGATCATGGCCATCGCCGGTCTTGCTCTTCTGGGAACCATCGGCAACAGTCTGAAAACCGCTACGGATACGGAAGATGAGAGAGAAGCGGCCATCATCACCTTTGCGATTACCGCGTCAGGAATGTCCCTGCTCTCGATTGGTGCTCCTTTTTGGGCTCTGATCGCTGGAATGATAGTGCATTATTTTACCAAAACCACTCGGATCAAAACCGCTTAAAGAAACTCAGGCTGCAAAATCAGCATCCAGTGCCTGGTTTGCCGCCTTTGATTTAATATCTTTCAGTTTTGGATAGACCTCTCCCAGATCCACAAGAATATCGTCCATGGGCGGATTTTCAAAAATTCCCCGATCTTTCACATATTCCATATGCTTGCGACTGCCAGAGTCATATTCATGAAAAAGGGCATCAGATGTTCCGTCAAAATCGATGGCTTTAACACCAAACCGCTCACACAGATCCTTGTTGAAGGTCGGGGTCACTTTAAAAGTCTGACGGTTCAGTTTCAAAGCCACATACCCATGATAGGCAAAGAGATCTGTTTCCATTATGGCGGAAAGTTTTGGAGAATTGAGATGGTTTTTCACATCGGCAAAACCAACGCCCGCTGGAATACCAATCGCCCGCAAGCAGGCTGTCAGCAGGATCGCTTTGGGAACACAGTAAGCCGCAGGAAGATCTGCCACATAACTGGCATGGTAGTCTTCTTTTACAAAGGAGATCTGATAGGGGTCATACCGGATATCATCGCGGACGGAATTAAAAAGCCGGATCGCTTTTTCCGTCTCGGACGCCTGTTCAGCTCCCACAACTGCGCGGGTCAAAAACTCTTTAACCGCAGGATGATCACTATCCACATAGGATGTTGAAGAAATCCAATTATCGGGAACTGACGCCGAACTGGCGCCCATGATATCCTGCATATTCTATAAGCCTTATAAATTCTAACCGTAGTTAGAATAAAAAGAAAGGCGCAGCCTTTGTCAAGCTGCGCCTCCTGTCATCTACTTATTTCTTCGGACCGTATGCGTAAGCGCCGCCTTTTTCCATCGCTTTCAGATAGGCAGGACGGGCCTGAATTCTTGCGACAAATGCAGCAAGATTTGGCAGTTTTGCAAGCGCGCCGCGCGCGTTGGCCGCTTCAATGGGAAAAGACATCATGATATCAGCGCCCGTCAGGTCGCCGCCGACAAAATAATCTTTGCCTTCCATCTCACTATTCATGAAAGAAAAATGGTTTGCCGTCTCTCCCATGATCCGCGGCATCAAGGGTTCTGCAGCATCGCCCAAACGACTGGTATAAAGATTGAGAAGCAGCGGCAACATGGCAGAGCCTTCCGCGTAATGCATCCATTCGTTATATTTTTCATAGTCGGCTGTGTCAGCAGCGGGTGCAAACTTGCCCTTGCCATATTTGCGAATGAGATAATCGGTGATCGCACCGGATTCATGGATCAGAATATCTCCATCTTCGATGACCGGGGATTTCCCAAGGGGATGAACTTTTGTCAATTCAGGCGGTGCAAGACTGGTCGTGGCGTCTCGCTGGTAGGCAATAATTTCATACTCCGCGCCGAGTTCTTCCAGAAGCCACAGAATGCGCTGGGAACGGGAGTTATTCAGGTGATGAACTTTGATCATTTCTTTCGTACCTTTTTTGTATTTTGCGTGTGTATTACAGCTTTATGACTTTTGCAAATGCTGGTCGCGATTTCAAACGAGTGACATAGGCGTTCAAATTTGGAAAGCCTTCTTTTAAGGCCCCGAGACTTTCCGTCACATAGACGGAAGAGCCAAGCATGATGTCTGCCCCACTGAAAGATCCGGTGAGATAGTCCTTCTCCGCCAGTTCGTCTTCCACTGGTTTCAGGGATTTCCCGAGCAACTTCTGCGCCATTAAAAGGACATCCGCATTTTGCCGCTCTGCTGACAAAAACTGTGTCTGAACAATAATGGTGTTGACGGGCGGCATGACAATACCTTCCGCATAATGAAGCCACTGGAGATAAAGCGGAAATTCAGTAGAAGACACATCAGGCCGAAAACTGTCCCCGCCATGCCTTGCCAGCAAATACTCAATAATGGCTCCGGATTCGTAAATCGTCACATCGTCATCTTGAAGTACAGGCACGCGGCCCAGCGGATGACGCGCCCGATGTTCTTCTGATTTTAGGTCGCTGGGATGAAATTTGAGAAGATTGAGCGTATAGTCCAGCCCCATTTCCTCGAGAAGCCAAAGCACCCGTATGGAACGGGTGCCCTTTGCATGATGAAGCGTTAGCATAGCTTGCCTTTCTAATTCAAAGGATTGGCTTTGATAAAGGCATCCATCACTTCAGCGATCTTTGGTCCTTGATCTTCTTGAAGAAAATGCCCCCCCTGCTCAATGGTAGTATGATTTTGACCTTTTGTGCCAGGGATCAGTTTTTGCAACACCTTGTCGCCGCCTGCCGTGATGGGATCTTGATCACTGAAGGCTGTCAAAAAGGGTTTGTCAAATTTCTTCAAAATGTCCCAGGCATCGCGATTGGCTTGAGATTCCGGATCAT
>JAESPT010000362.1 GCA_016765515.1 Sneathiella sp.
ATGCACTCAAAAACTGGGAATCCGGTCAGGACCATGTCGCGATTTATATGTATAACGGCAACGAGTATCCAGAAAGTATATTAGGGATCCTGAAAGCCCGCGCTGTTCCGGTGAATGTGAATTACCGGTATGTAGAAGAAGAGCTCGTCCATCTTCTCAACGATGCGTCGGTTAAAGCAATAATCTATCACGCTTGTTTTGCCGCCACATTGAAGAAAATACTGGCGGAACTGCCCACCGTAAAAGTCTTAATTCAGGTTGATGACGGATCAGGGGAAGAGCTTCTTCCCGGGGCCTTCGATTATGAGGAAGTGTTAAAGGCAGCTTCAACCGAAAAACCAGCGACAAACCCCTCCCCTGATGACCTCTATATGATTTATACGGGCGGGACGACGGGAATGCCCAAAGGTGTCCTTTGGAAACAATCTGATTTCCTCGCATCCATGTTGGGGGGCAGGCACGAAGATGGAACGCCGATCACTGAAATTCAGGAATTCGCCGATAAAGCAATTCATTCAAAAACATCCTCTTCGTTGGCCGCCCCGCCCTATATGCACGGCACCGGACAGCTGGTGTCCTTTGTTGCCTGGCATAATGGAAATACGGTTGTCTTGCAGGATAATGTGGAACGCCTGGATCCCGCAGAGCTCCTGAGAACCGCAGAACGGGAAAAAGTAAAAACCATTGCCCTGGTCGGCGATGCCTTCGCCAGGCCCATCGCACAGGCGTTAAAGCAGAAGTCCTATGACCTGTCGTCTTTGCGCCTGCTGGTCAGCAGCGGAGCTGTCTTTTCATCCAGGCTAAAAGATGAACTTTTAAGTCATCTGCCGCATATCAGTATTATTGATGCCTTTGGCTCAACGGAGACAGGTCCTCACGTCCACAACATCTCCACGGCAGCGCAAGGGGAGGCCTCAGCGCAGTTTCAAATGTCAGCAAATGGGTGCGTTCTGAAAGAGGATAAAAGCGGATTGGCGGAACCGGGTCATGAAGGACTGGGTTGGTTTGCCGTACAGAAAACCATTCCGCTAGGATACCTGAATGACGAGAAGAAAACAAAAGAGACCTTTCCAACAATTGACGGAAAACGCTTCACGGTTCCTGGCGACAGGGTGAAATTGCTGAAAAATGGTCGTATGGAGTTTTTAGGCCGAGACTCGGCCACCATCAATTCAGGCGGCGAGAAAATATTTGCCGAAGAAGTGGAACAGGCAATTAAACATCATCCCAATGTAGCGGATGTTGTCGTGACTAGCCGCCCAAGCACACGGTGGGGGAATGAGGTTGTTGCTCTTGTCCAATTGTACGGGAGTCAGGCCGATCTAACCCAGGACTTAAAAGTGGAAACGGCAAAACACATTGCCCGCTACAAACTCCCCAAACTTTATCTGTTTGTCGACAAAGTGAAGCGCGGTGAAAACGGAAAAACGGATTATCGATGGGCCAAGGATCTGGCGTTGCAATCCCTAATGAAAGAGGTTCCCGCTTATGGTTCATGAAGATACGCCGATCATCATTGGTGTCGGGCAGCAAACTGAACGCGGTAAAGAGTTAAGCCTTACCGCCTCTCCCATGGATTTAATGGAACAGGCAACGTATCTGGCCGCAGAGGATGCAGGGATTTCCGATAAATACTTTGACGAACTGGACGCAGTCGCCGTTGTCAAAAGTCTGTATCCCTTTACGCGAAACCCACCCAAAACCCTTGCCTACCGAATTGGTGCCAATCGCATTCTTGCCATAGAAACCCCCATTGGCGGGAATATGCCGCAGTTTCTGATCAATCGGTTTTTCGAAGAAATTTCACAGCGAAAAATACGCTTTGCCTTGTTTGCCGGCACTGAAGCCATGGAGACCAGCCGACGTTTCATCAAATCCACCGGTAAACCGGACTGGAACGAGGAAACTGGTGATGATCCGTGGCCCATTGTCAACGAAATTCCCATGGCGACCGTCCATGAGAAAGCCCATGGGATATGGCCAGCAAGAAACGTCTATCCTCTCTTTGAAAATGCCTTGCGCGGACGTTACGGCAATACAATTGAACAACATCAGCTTGAAATGGGTCAACTGTTTTCTCGATTTTCAGAGGTTGCCGCACAAAATCCGTTTTCCTGGTTCAGGGACAGGCGCAGCGCAGAGGAAATTGCCAATCCAAGTAGCGTAAACCGGATGGTCGGATGGCCTTATACAAAATTTATGAACGCCATGAACCAGGTCAACCAGTCCGCGGCGGTTCTGCTGACCTCGGTTGGATATGCGAAAGAAATGGGTGTTCCGGAAAATAAATGGATTTATTTACATGGATGCGCCGACGTGAATGAGAAATGGCATGTCTCCCACCGGGTTAATTACCATTCCTCTCCCGCACTTAAAAAAATGGGACAGCGGGTTTTTGAAATGGCGGGTAAAACCATAAAGGACATGGATTTCATTGATTTATATTCCTGTTTCCCGGTTGCTGTTGAAATGGCCCGAGATGAGCTTGGAATTGCCAAAGACGATCCGCGCCCCTTAACAGTCACCGGCGGCCTTCCCTATCACGGCGGAGCCGGAAGTTATGTCCTGAATGCCCTCGTCACCATGACGCAGAAACTTCGCGATAATCCGGGATCTTTTGGATTGGTGACGGCAAATGGCGGCTATCTGAGTGAGCATTCCGCTGGCATCTACTCAACCACGCCCCTTCCGCCTCCATTGCGCGGCGAGGTTCCCTGGCAAAGATCAGATCCGTTAATTGATCAAACCCATATCGATGCCCTCATAGCCCCAGCCTTCACAAAAACACCAACAGGAAAAGCGGTTATTGAAACCTATACAGTTGCCAGCGGAAGAAACGGAAAACCCGATCTGGGTATCGTTGTTGGGCGCCTTGGGGAGAGCAATGATCCAGATGCAACACGGTTCATTGCCAACACACCGGTGGATACAGATCTGTTAAAGGATATGATGCAAACAGATTACCTTGGCGCTTCCGGTACAGTTTCACAAAACGGTTCCACCAATTTATTCATTCCACATTAAGGTCAAAAAAATGTCTCTTCTCGACTATTCCGTAAAAGACCATATTGCTCTGATAACCCTTAACCGGCCAGAAGCGCGAAACGCCCTTAATCCAGAGCTTGTGGTCAAGCTGGCCGAGGCGTGGCGAAAAGTGCGGGATGACAACGATGTCCGTGTGGCCATTTTAACCGGCACGGGAAGTGTATTTTGTTCCGGCGCCGACCTTGGGGAACTGATCCCGATAATCTCCGGTGCAAAA
>JAESPT010000363.1 GCA_016765515.1 Sneathiella sp.
ACTTTTATTGCCTATATTGGTCGGCAGTTCCCAGAGCTCAATCTTGATTTACCACCAACAGCAATAGGTAAAGACTATCTGGTTGGAGGCCGGTTGATCGGAGATCCTGTCAGTGGACATGGTGTTCAATTTTCCCTACTCGGATATGGCGGTTTTGCCTTTAGCCAGATTCAGGGAATAGAATTTCATTTCCTAGGACTTACAACGGGTTATGATTTTGATGATAAAGCTCTAAAATTTCCGGGTATTGGTCGAGTTTCATTGAAATAATTGGACAAGTGTTCGTAATTTTATCCTGGAAATTTCTGTACCTCTTTGATGTTAAACAATTATTTAAGCAAACGTTTCTTGTGATTTAGAATGCAAGTAGGGCGATTATTAGGAACTTAAAAAAAATCTAAATCAACTCTATAAAATTATTAAAATCTAATATACAAAGAGTAGAGGCGCAAAATAACGTAAAAACTCGATTTGGTAGATGCTGGCTGTATGTGCAGTTTGCTTGAGTGTTTTTGCGCCAATTCACTGGTATTAAAATTGTTTCTGATCTGTAGAGATTATTTTGAATGCATGTTTGTCGTCGCTAATCAAGATCGATTTTCTTGAGGGAGACTTGTATTCGCTGATCTGACAAAACCCTCTTTTTCGGCGGAAGAGACGGGACTTTTCGGGAGAATAAAATGGACACTTTAAAATCAGTCCATAGAAGTAAAAATAATGAAAAACTCGCCCATGAGTGGTCTCTGTTCAAGATACTGAATGCTTTTGCTGTCGAACTCATAAGTGTCACAGATGAAAGGGAGCTTGTCTGGTACGTTGCACGGGAAGTGGTTGGAAAACTTGGATATGTTGATTGTGTCATTTATCTTGTAGATCCAGATCAACCGGTGCTTAAACAGGCAGCAGCCATTGGAGAAAAAAATCCGCAAGGTAACGAAATTGCTAATCTTCTGGAAATACCGATTGGCAAGGGAATTACCGGGAAGGTTGCCAAATCCCAAAAACCGATAATTGTCGGAGATTTGCAAAAGAACAAAAACTACATCCCGGATCTTGTCGCCGCGCGATCAGAAATTTGCGTTCCATTGATTGCCGGAGATCAAATTATAGGCGTGATCGACTGTGAAGATCCACGATATCACCATTTTGACGCTTATCACTTGGAATCTTTGACATCCGTTGCCGCTCTTACGAGTGCCAAACTGGAGATTATCCGGCAGAGCAGGGTCCTCTCTGAAAGTGAACGTCGCCACCAGATCGTTTTTAATTCCAGTCTCGATGGTATTATGTCCATAGATACAACCGGTGTCATAATTGAATGTAATCCGGCGGCAGAGACTATGTTTGGCGTAAACAGCCGGGATATTATTGGAAAAACATTAATTGAAACGATTGTTCCACCGGAACTCCGTGAAAAACATTGTAAGGGATTTCAGCGTTTTATTGATTCAGGTAAGAACATTGCTAGCGGCGTTCGCATGGAAACTCTTGGGGTAAGAGCGGATGGAGACCGGTTTCCTCTGGAAATAACTGTAACGCCTTATTCAATAGATGGACGGAAATATCTTACCGGGTTTTTGCGAGATTTGAGTGACGTGAAAAAAGCAGAAAAAATCGAGAGAGCTAGCCGGGAAACTGAAAGGAGATTTAGTGCTTTTATTGAACATTTGCCTTCTGCTTTTTTGATAAAAGACCTTGATGGCCATTATTTACATGTTAATTCTCTCTGGCAACGCTGGTTTAACCCTAAAGGCCTCGACATTACCGGAAAAACAGCCTTTGATATTTTGCCTCCTATCCAAGCTGCCGATGCGACAAGACAGGATCGGCTGGCCGCAGCGCAGAAGAAAACCTTTGAAAAGGAAGTCGATATAACGTTGGCAAACGGCAAATTTAAAACTCTTCTCTTACAAAAGTTTCCAATTTTGGATGAAGAGGGTGTCGTTGTCGCTATTGGGGGCGTTAGTACAGATATCAGCATCCGCAAAAAAATGGAGGAAGAGCTTCGAAATGCTCTGTCTGAAGCAAAACAGGCCAGTTATGCCAAATCCGTTTTTCTTTCAACCATGAGCCATGAACTGAGGACGCCATTAAATGCCATCCTTGGATTTGGTGAAATGTTATGCGGTCAGTATTATGGCGAACTTGGAGATAAACACTATTTAGAGTATGCAAGAAACATTCATTCCAGTGGTCAACATTTGTTGACATTGATAGAAGATGTTCTGGATATTTCGTCAATTGAGCTTGGTGTCAGGGATCTGGCGAATAGGTCTATTTCTCTTGGCGATATACTGGAAGAGTGTATCAATTCTATCAGAATAAAGGCGCAAAAAGGCGGCATTCATCTGACTTTTGAAACCCCTCAAGTTTTACCGAAAATCTTTGCAGATAATCGGGCAATAAAACAGATTTTTTTAAACCTCCTGACAAATTCCCTTAAATATTGCGATGCGGGTGATACGGTAAGCATTTCTGTTTACCAACAGGACGAGCGCATTCTTGTTAAAATTTCCGATACGGGCGTTGGCATTGAAGAAGAATTTTTGTCGACCCTGACAGAACCTTTCGTACGGGGGCATGATGGTTTTCTTACTGCCCATGAAGGCGTAGGTTTGGGGTTATCCATTGTTAAGTCGTTGGTAGAGGCTCACTTGGGAAGTTTGAATATTGAAAGTGAAGTTGGAAAAGGGACGACAGTGACAGTGGCCCTTCCACTTTGATCAGTCATTATAGCGATCAAGATCAATTCAAGGATTCGTGGAGTAATCAGGATTATGAATATTAGCAGAACCGGGATAATTCTAAATACCGAAAAATATGTGGAGTGCGTTCAATTTTATAAAGATCTGTTTGGTTTCGATACACTGTATGAAGAGAAGGAAAGCGATTTTCGCCTAACACGCCTTGATTTTTGCGGCACTTATCTGATGATTGAGACGGGCGGCACGGCTAAATCAAGGGGGCGGTCGATTGTTGATAGCCCGGTAAAGCTGCGCATCAATGTTTCCGATATAGAGCAAGCCCTGAAGACAATCGAAAATTACGGGATTAAGGCGGTAATTGTGAAATCAGACTGGGGATCAACCATCAATATTTTCGACCCGGATGGCAACAGGGTCGGCATACGAGATGATGCAACCTTTGTAGGGCAGATGAAGAGATTTCAGAAATAGTGTGTTGTAGAGCATTTGGCCGCAATATAGACGTTCCTATTCAATTACCTCACTTGAATAGCATTTGGCACTCATTGCAATGACAAATGTAAAGATCCAGCGGCTCTCCAGAGATTTCATACCGTATGTTACCGCACTGACATCCACCAGACTGGAGGGAGGCATATTTATCGTCTGTCATCTGTGGCTCCATTCTCGATCTATCGTGATCAAATTCTATGAATATTGCCGATATTCTTCGACGTCAAAATGATCTGACGTTTCATCCCAGCGTTTCAATACTTTTTTCGCCGCGTCGGGAACATAACAGCGTTGATAATCGTCCCCTTGAAAAGAAATAACATTCTGCAGGGAGTCAAATGTCATGACAGTGATGAATTCGACTTCTTCCTCGTGTTCTTTGACAAGCAATTCAATACTTTTATAGCCGGGTATGTTTTTCTCTTCTATACCTTTGAATATCTCTGCCTTCAGAAGCTTTTTGTAGGCTTCGGCATTCTCCAAGGTTGTCCAGCCGTGCCAAATTCGTTTGATCATAGTGTCTCTTTCTTCGCAAATTGGAACAGGAATGATACGTCAGCGTGGTTTGGTCTTTAATGGCTAATTGACAGGATAATATCAACAAACAAGTTATCGCCTTCAATTGCCTTTAACGTAAAATAGGCAATCTCGCGGGTTGTTTGAAATGTTCGGGTGAACCAGATGACGCCGCAAGATACCCTCAAATACCATTCCAGATTTTTCCATAACCTGGGCCGAGGCTTTATTATCAATGTCACACTTGGCTGTTACCCGCCTGATGTGATGCTGCTGCAAAGCCCAGTCAACAAGACATTTCAGCGCTTCGGCTGTGTATCCATATCCCCAATAATTACGAGCAATACCATATCCAAAGGAAATTTCATTCGAATGATTGTGCATATGTATCATGCCGAAGAGGCCGCGCTCAAGAAGATCACCCTGATTATCCAAACGCTCAATAATGTACGGATAACCTTTGCCGTTTGACCATTCCTCAAGGCAGCGTTTTAAAAAATCACGGGTTTCAACCACAGATGTATGGGGGCGCCAAGTCATATAGCGGGAAATTTGTTCTTTCGAAGCATAGACGTCAAATAATTTTTGGTCATCTTCAAGGCTTGGTTTCCTTAACAAAAGGCGATCCGTTTTAAACTGAAGCGGAGTTTTCATTTTTATTCTGTCTGTGCAGGAGTTTTGTGAAAATTGGTTATAGAAATCGCTACAATGAGTAGTATTTGTCGATCTAGGATCTTCTTATTAAGGGTTACTATGTAACATGACGTCAAAGAAAAGCACAGAAGTAGGGCAACCGCCATCAACGGGATGGCAGGCAATGGTTTGTGAGCTGCATGTAGTGGATCTTTCTGCAAGCCGTGCATTTTGGTGTGACTTAATCGGATTTAAAGTGGCATAGGAGCGTTTCACAGAAAAATTCGTTTATTTGGAACAGGTTTTGGAGGATGGGCGAGGGGCGCAGGTTATGTTGTGCCAGAGGAACGGACGCTGGGAAACAGGATCCATGACGGACCCGTTAGGGCAGGGCATTATGTTTCAACTCACTGTCGACAATCTAATTCCCATTCTGGATAAACTTGAACGAATGAACTGGCCCATTCACACGCCGCTACGGGATGTTTGGCGCTCTGTAGGGGATCGGGATGTTGGGCAGCGTGAGTTTTTCGTTCAGGACCCGGATGGATACCTGTTAATGCTTAATCTAGGCCTTGGGGAGCGATTTTGAGGACCATTTGATCAATTATTTTCCTTCAAATGCGGGATCAGCTCATCAGCGCGTGAGTCCAGGCGGTTTAGAAAAGAGTCCAGTTGCTCAATCTCATCAGCACTGAACCCCTCAAGAAGTAGGTTTTCATAGTTCTGGGCAAGCGGTACTATTTGAGAGAGTATAATTTTTCCCGTTTCCGTGAGGTATAACGCAAATGCGCGTCGATCATGAGGCAGGACTTCACGGTTGATCCGTCCTGCTTTCTCCAATCGTTCAATGGCCCGGCTGATATTGACTTTATCAAGAGAGGCCAAGTCTCCAACTTCTCTTGCGGTGAGACCGGGTTTCTCTCCGATTATGGCAATGACCCGCCATTCCTGAATAGTCAGATCAAATTGTCTCGAATAGCGTTCAGCGAGGCTTCGACTGATTATTCCAGAGAGTTTCGTCAATCTGTAAGGCAGAAAGCGGTTTAATTTGAGGGCTGTCACGTCTTTTTTCATGGTCACATCTTGACTTTGATCGACAAAAAGAACAACTTGGAAAATATAGTTACATTTGAAACTAATATTTTTGACCAATTTTATTGATGAATGGAGGCTAGGCAGTGGCTGATCTATGGGAAAACCCAATGGAAACAGATGGGTTCGAATTTGTCGAATATGCGGCACCTGATCCTGAAGCTTTGGGAAAACTGTTTGAAGGCATGGGATTTCAAGCAGTATCCAAACACCGATCCAAGAATGTAACCCTGTATCGCCAGGGGGATGTGAATTTCATCATCAATGCAGAACCTGACAGTTTTGCCCAATCCTTTGCCCGTATTCATGGCCCCTGTGTGTGTGCCATGGCTTTCCGGGTTAAAGATTCTGCCAAGGTTATTGCCGATGCAAAAGAGAATGGGGCCTGGGTTGTTGAATCAGAGGTCGGTCCGATGGAGCTCAATATTCCAGCGATTAAAGGAATAGGAGACTCGCTTATCTACTTGGTGGATCGGTATGG
>JAESPT010000364.1 GCA_016765515.1 Sneathiella sp.
ATACTGGCTTAGAGAAGGAAAATAAAAATGTCTGGAAAACAGAAATATCCCCACCTTTTTGCTCCGCTAGACCTGGGGTTCACGTCCCTTAAAAACCGTGTGTTGATGGGATCTATGCATACAGGGCTGGAAGAGCTGGAAAATGGTTTCGAGCGTATGGCAGCGTATTTTGCTGAGCGCGCCCGCGGTGGTGTCGGGATGATCATCACGGGCGGGATCTCGCCCAATCTGGAAGGGGGACTTGGCGCCAAATTGTCCACATCAGAAGAGGCCGCACAGCATAAATTGGTGACCAATGCGGTTCACGCCGCGGATCCAGATGTCAAAATCTGCATGCAAATTTTACATATGGGATCGTTAGCACGCAATAAGGATGCTGTTGCGCCGTCGCCGGTTCGGCCTAGAATTGCGTCAGCTGCCCCAAAAGAGCTAACGCAAGACGGCATTGAAAAACAACTGAACGATATGGCTAATTGCGCGGTCAAGGCAAAGGAAGCTGGATATGACGGGGTGGAAATCATTGGCTCTGCTGGTTATCTGTTAAGCACATTCCTTGTAGAAAAAACCAATCAGCGGACAGATGAATGGGGCGGCTCTTACGAAAATCGCATGCGCTTTCCGGTGGAGTGCGTGAAACGTATACGGGAGGCTGTTGGCGAGAAGTTTATCGTCATTTTTCGCATTGCCGCCATGGATATGCTGGACGGTGGCATGTCATGGGAGGAGATTGTTCAGCTCGCCAAGAAAATTGAGGGAGTTGGAGCAACTATTATCAGCACTCATTTCACCTGGCATGAAGCGGCGGTCCCCACGATAGCAACAATGGTTCCGCGGGCAGCTTTTGCTAGTGTTACTGGAAGATTGCGCAAAGAGCTCTCGATCCCAACGATCACCAGCAACCGGATCAATATGCCGAATGTGGCCGAAGCGGTTCTGGCTAACGGTGATGCCGATCTAGTTTCCATGGCGCGGCCGATGTTGGCTGATCCGGACCTTGTACAGAAAACTCTCGAAGGCCGGGAGGATGAGATCAATACGTGTATAGCCTGTAATCAAGCCTGTCTGGATCACACTTTTACAGGGCGCGAAGTAAGCTGCCTGGTTAACCCGCGTGCCTGCCATGAAACCCTTTTAAATTATGAAATTACATCAAACCCGAAGAAAATTGCAGTCGTTGGCGCGGGACCTGCAGGGCTTTCCTATGCAGAAGTTGCAGCGCGGCGCGGCCACAAAGTGACACTTTTCGATGCTGCTTCTGAAATTGGAGGTCAGTTTAATCTGGCCAAAAAAATTCCAGGAAAAGAAGAGTTCTATGAAACGCTACGCTATTATAAGCGCATGACAGAAGTGAGAGATATTGAGGTCAAACTCTCCACGATTGTTGATGCTGACCTGTTGCGAAACTCAGGATTTGACGAGGTTGTGATTGCGACGGGGATTGAGCCTCGAATTCCTGATCTGGACGGAATTACCCACGAAAAAGTTGTGGGGTATGTTGATGTTATCAAAGGTCGAAAACAGGTTGGTAAAAAAGTTGCGATAATGGGAGCGGGGGGCATCGGTTTTGATGTGGCTGAGTTGATTGCCCATAAAGGGAAGTCTGCTGCCTTGGATATCGATACTTTTGCAAATGAATGGGGGATTGATTTCAAAAATCATCCACGCGGCGGTGTCACCGGTGTGGAGCCAAAAGTAGAAGCTGCAGATCGTGAGATTTATCTTCTGCAGCGCAAATTAACCCCGGTCGGGCGTGGTCTTGGCAAGACCACAGGATGGACCCATCGTATCGCTTTAGCGCGCCGCGGCGTTAAAATGATGAACGGATGTGACTATTTGAAAATCGATGATGAAGGTTTGCATCTGCTGATGGGCGGCGAGCAGCAAGTTCTGGATGTCGATACCATTATTCTATGTGCAGGACAGACACCGCTAAGATCTCTTTATGACGAACTTGATGGCGGAGATATTAAGGTGACCTTGGTTGGCGGGGCCTATGAGGCATCCGAGCTGGATGCAAAACGCGCCATTAATCAGGCAAGTTATTTGGCGGCAGCTGTTTAATGAACAGGAATTTGGAGACGTAAATCTGTAAGAAATGATTTACGTCTCTCTTTAAAGAAGGTGTAGAAGACGACGTCTTCTCTCAGTCCCGTTCCTGCAATCCTTTTTGTTTCATGCGCCAGACAGCCATATCGATCCTGTCCTGACCAAAGAAAGGTTCGCCGTCGAAGACCAAGGTGGGAACACCCCAGTGTCCGGCAGCTTCCAGTTCGTCCTGATGAGTTGCGATGACAGCATCAAGCTCTTCTTCATGGCCGGAGAGTTCACCTTCCAAAGTGGCGAGATCAAGTTCGGCACGGGCGACAATTGGTGCAAAATTCTCCGGTAAGTGCCAGTTTTGAACACGCTCGCCCCAAAGGGCATTAGAGACTTCATCAATAAAAGCCATTCCTTTACCCTGTTGGGCCGCCAAGATCCCCAGTCGGGTCAGGCGATAAATGTAAGGCTGATCCTTAGAGATCTCCCGTGTCTCGATATTCATGATAACCGGATCCGGGCTCGGCCAATTGAAATTGAGATTTCGGTATTCGGCAACCCGACGACAATCTTGCAACAGGTAGGGGATCCACAACGGACTAATTTCTTCAAAAAAACCGGGATTTCTGATGGCAATCGGGTAGACCGGTTTTACCTTGATATCCAGATCATATTGTTCGGTTAGTTTTCGGTAGTGTTTGGTGCCTAGATAGGAATAGGGGCTGCGAAAAGACCAGTAAAGATGGGCTGTTAATGTCATGATGGTATTAACCTTTAAGCTTTCAAGAAGTCAGTCACATGTTGGTTGATCAAATCGGGTTTTTCCAAATGAAGAAAATGACCAGCACCTTCGATGCAGATTGATCGCAGTCCTTTTGGAAAAAGCTCCGTCATACCGATCTGCAGATCTACACCAATACATCCGTCGTTTTCCCCGTGCAGATACAGGGTTGGAACATCTATGGTTTTTTTTCCGAATCCGGCGGCAAATTGACTATGTCGCTGGGAAGGTTGGTTGGCCCCATATTTTTGTCGGTAATAAGTGAGGGCATTTTTTAAGGTGCCCGATTTTGACAGTGTTTCTTTGAGTTTCCTCATGTAATCAGGATCAAGTTTCCAATCGGGTGACCGATCTTTCCACAGGCGATCAATGAAAGCAAAATTGTTGTGGGCAACGGCAGTTTCAGCATAGGGAGTCAGGAAAAA
>JAESPT010000365.1 GCA_016765515.1 Sneathiella sp.
AAGAAGCTGCATATCGACACACTACGAGGACGTTTTAGATGAAACTCAAGTGGCTTGAGGATATTCTTTCGCTTTGTGAAACTGGAAATTTCAGAATTTCCTCTGAGTACCGCTGTGTTTCCCAACCCGCCTTCAGCCGGCGGCTTAAACATCTTGAAGACTGGGTTGGATCAAAACTCATTGACCGTTCAGGGCAACCCGCCAAACTAACGGATGCTGGAGAACTTTTTAAACCTGTTGCTCTTGAAATTGTTCGCCTTGCTGAACAGTCACGCATTGATATCAAGGCGAAAAACGAAAAAATTCGGTTTTCGACTTTAAGCACTTTGGCCCAATTCTTTATTCCCGACTGGCTGACTGAACTTAAATCCTTCATCAAAACCGAAGCCTTCAGCGTTAGAAGTGGGTATGGAAGTGTTGCTCAATACCTGAGCTCTCTTGAAGAAGGACAAATAGATTTTTTTGTCGGTTATGAAGATCCATCCGGCGCAATTCAGAATGATACAGAGAAGTTTTGCTCTCTACAATTGGGAACAGAAACACTCGTCTCTGTTGTGAGTCCTAACGAAAATGGCGAGCCTGAATACTGGCTCCCGGCGGCCAGTCCCGGTAGTTCGATCCCCTACCTACATACTTATTCCAACCCCGTGGTGTGGCCGATCAAGCAACATCTGGATAAGCGATACAGTGATCTTACTTTTATGCCCGTTTATGAATCCTCTACTGCGGCGGCGATCAAAGAGATGGTTATCAAGGGGCATGGTGTTGCCTGGATTCCAATGTCAATTGTCGCGGATGATCTTAAATCGGGAGCCCTTTTACGGGCCGCAACCCCTGAGGATGATATCCCTGTGGACATCACAATTTATCGCTACAAGCCTAATGTTGAGCCCCGTACAGAAAAATTTTGGCAGGCTCTTATTATAAAAGAAGCAAATAAGCAGTAATTCCATCGAGCATAAAGGTGTGTAATCTGTTCCTAGACACCATCAATTTGATACGCATTCGGTATTGAACAGTGCAAGTGATGCAAATAATGCATCACTTGCACTGTTAAAGGTATTGGACCTGCCCCTATCCCTCCCCTTAACGTTCGCTTGGAAGAGAAGATTGTCCGGAGAAGACAAGGCCAAGTTACTGTTTGGCGACAGATTTGTTTGCTCCTCTAAAAAATCATATCAAGACAATACGTTAACCCAGGGAGAAAATTATGATGAAACTCACCACATTCCTCACGTCAGTTGCGGCCGTTGCTACACTGGCGGTTGCAGCGACGCCGGTAACCGCAGAGACAACACTGGAAATTGTAAAAAAACGTGGCCATGTCCGCTGCCAGGTTGGTCCTCCTTCAGCCGGTTACTATAATCTGGATGCCAAAGGAGAATGGTATGGTCTGGATGTGGCGACATGCCAGGCTGTTGCCTCTGCTATTTTTGGTGATCCGAAAAAACTGGAAATTCAATCGATCAGTTCACAAATGCGCTTTACGTCTTTGGCCAATGGCGAGTCTGACCTTTTATCACGGACAGCGACCTGGACCATGTCTCGTGACACTCAGCTTGGCCTGGATTTCCTGCAACCCAATTTCTATGATGGTCAGGGTTTCACCGTTCACAAAGACAGTGGGATCACAAGCGCCTATCAACTAAAAGGTGCCAAAGTCTGTGTGACGTCCGGTACGACCACTGAACTTAATCTGACAGATTTTAGTCGCGCCAATGATCTAAACATTAGTGCCGTTACTTTTGAGGATTACAACGTTCGCGATGAAACTTACCTCAACGGCGGTTGTGACGCGGTAACTGGTGACAAGTCATCAATGGCGGGCAATATGGCCGCATTTCCTGTGCCTGCCGACCACATGATCTTGCCTGAAACTCTTTCCAAGGAGCCTTTGGCTCCAGCAGTGCGCCATGGCGACAGCCAGTGGCGGGACATCGTCTCCTGGACAGTATATGCCATGATTAACGCCGAAGAACTTGGTATTACCAGTAAAAATGTTGATGACTTGCGCGCCAAGTCCGACAATGTAAGCATTCGCCGTATGCTGGGCGTAGAGGGGAACCTTCACGAAGGACTGGGTCTTAACAAAGATTGGGCCTACAGCATCATTAAACATGTTGGCAATTATGGTGAAAACTATGAAGCCTATATGGGGAGCGGCGAACAAGGAATTGGTATTCCTCGTAAAGGGTCGGCTAACGCTCTTTGGACCGATGGTGGTCTAATGTATTCTCCGCCTATGCGTTAATTTAATTCCAGCGGTTTTAAATTTTTGTGTTATCAGCCGGCGCCTGATTTGCTTTAAGTGGATCAGGCACCGGTAGTTCATAGCGTATCAGTACACAAATATCGGGAGGAATAAATTTTGACGGTCAATGACAGGCTCAAGGAATCCGAACGCGTTAAACCGAAAAGTCAATTTGACTTCTTCCACGACGAGCGGGTTCGCTCGATTTTCTATCAGCTTTTAATCGCGGCAATTGTAGGCTGGACCGTCTGGTATCTTGTTACCACCACCGCTAATAACCTCGAAGCACGCGGGATGAAGTCCGGTTTTAACTTTCTCGGCGTTGAAGCAGGTTTCGATACAGACTTCAGGCTCATTGACTATACCGTCGGAATCGGGACGTACGGCGATATATTTCTCATTGGTATTCTGAACACACTTTACATTTCGGTTATGGCAATCATTGCAATGACCTTCCTCGGATTTATCGTCGGCGTTTTACGACTTTCCAGCAATTGGCTGGTTGCCAAAGTGGCGTTGGCCTATGTGGAAATATTTCGCAACACCCCCTTATTGATACAGATTATTTTTTGGTATACCGGGATTTTTTCCCTGCTCCCCAAAGTCAGAAAAAGCTATGATTTGTCCGGTGGCTTCGAGACTATATTCCTCAATAACCGAGGTTTTTACATGCCGTGGCCCGTGGCTGGCGACGGTCTGTGGATGACGGGGATTGCTGTTGTCATTGCAATTATTGCCATCCTTATATATCGGCGTTGGGCGCATAAGCGTCAGGACACAACAGGACAGATTACGCCGCTTTTTCTACCCTCCGCTGGTTTGATAATTCTTTTACCAGCAGCCGTCTTTTTAATAACCGGATCACCGCTTGGTTGGGATACCCCGAGGCTTGAGGGCTTCAACTTCACCGGTGGTGCCGCTCTGCCGCCCTCATTTCTGGCTCTTTTTGTTGCTTTAACCATTTATCATTCCGCCTATATGGCAGAAACCGTGCGCGCCGGTATATTGTCGGTTAATCAAGGCCAACATGACGCGGCACTTGCAATTGGCTTGCGTCCGGGCAGGGTCATGAAATTGGTGATTATCCCCCAGGCAATGCCCGCCATCGTCCCGCCGATGATCAGCAAATGGATGGACGTGGTTAAAAACTCATCCCTAGCCATTGCCATTGGTTTTCCTGACCTTGTTGCTGTCTTTATGTCGACATCGCTCAATCAGGCCGGTCATGCCATTGAAATTGTTGGCATGACCATGGCCTTTTACATGTTTATCAGCCTGAGCATTTCAGGCTTGTTGAATATCTATAATAAACGCGTCCAACTGGTGGAGCGCTGATCATGACTGTTGTAAACGAGAAGAAAACGACTGCAAGGGCTGCCCCCTCGTCTGAAACGTCAGTTTTGGGTTGGATGCGCAAAAATCTCTTCGGTTCCGCCTTTAACAGCATTCTCACTGTCGTCACTCTTTACGTCATCTATCTGACGGTAAAGGGTCTGTGGAGTTGGGGAATTGCCGATGCTGTATGGATTGCCGACACGCGGCGCCAATGCTTTGGCATCAGCATTGATGGTGCCTGCTGGGCGGGTGTTATTGCATGGCTGGACAATATTTTCTATGGCCGCTATCCGCGAGAGGAATTATGGCGCATTAATCTGGGCTTGGTGCTGTTGATTATCTGGATGGTCCCGCTTTGGTTGCCGCGCGTAAAAGCAAAAATCTTTATTGGCCTGAGCACTGTGTTCTTATACCCTTTCCTTGCAGGATATCTTTTTGCCGGCGGGGACAAGGATATCTTCATGCAAGTCATGGTCTCGGCTGCAATCCTTTGCCTGATCGGCAATACACTGCATTCAATTATTAGTGTGATGACCGGCAACAGTTTGGCTGAGACTCTAATCCGCGTACTAAACGTTAAAAATGCATCAGAAAAAAGCCAACGCAATATTTTAATTGCTATTCTGGGGGTCGGTTTCGCTCTGGTTTATGTGTGGCAAATGGGATGGTATGTAGAGAGTGTCTCCTGGACCAAATGGGGCGGTTTGTTCCTGACTATGGTCATTGCAGGGATCGGGATCGCATCGGCCCTGCCGGGTGGAATTTTTCTGGCTCTTGGCCGTCGTTCAAATCTACCGGTCATTCGGATAATCAGTACTGCCTTTATTGAACTGTTCAGATCTGTGCCTTTAATAACCGTGCTGTTTATGGCGACAACAATGTTTCCACTCTTCATGCCGGAAGGGTTCATTCTTAACAAATTGACCCAGGTTATCATTGCCGTTTGCCTGTTTAACGCGTGCTACATGGCTGAAACAGTTCGCGCCGGCCTTCAGGCCATTCCCAAAGGTCAGTTTGAAGGCGCACACACCATTGGTTTGGGATATTGGGGAACAATGGGCTTTATTGTTATGCCCCAGGCTTTGAAACATATGATCCCCAATATTGTTGGAATTTTCATTGGATTGCTGAAAGACACCACTTTGGTATCCATCATCGGCCTGTTCGATATTTTGAGTATGTTGCGGGCAATCAGTAAAGATACCCCGTGGCTTGGGCTTCACAAAGAGCCCTTGTTGTTTGGTGCGATGTTGTTCTTTTTGCTGTGCTTTGTCATGTCAAAATACAGCCGGCATATGGAAGCAAAACTATCAACGACCCACAAAAATTGACTTTAAATTTCAGGGAAGAGAAAATGACCGAGAAAAACACCTTGGAAATACAGGATGACAGGCAACAACTTGCTTCTGCAGCGTCCAGCGAAGTTATCATTGATCTTAACAAGGTCAATAAATGGTATGGTGATTTCCACGTCTTGAAAGACATTGATCTTGTGGTGCACAAGGGGGAGCGGATCGTTGTCTGCGGCCCGTCTGGATCAGGGAAGTCGACTCTCATCAGATGCATCAACCATCTTGAGGAACATCAAGAGGGCAGTATCGTTGTCGATGGGATAACGCTGGATAAAAATCTCAAAAACATTGACCATATTCGTACCGAAGTGGGCATGGTGTTTCAAAGTTTCAACCTGTTCCCTCATCTGTCCATTCTCGAAAACCTTACTCTGGGCCCCATCTGGGTTCGAAAAATGCCGAAAGCCGATGCTCAGGCAAACGCTATGAAGTATCTTGAACGAGTTAAGATACCAGAGCAGGCCGACAAATTTCCTGGTCAACTCTCAGGCGGTCAACAGCAGCGCGTG
>JAESPT010000366.1 GCA_016765515.1 Sneathiella sp.
AGAGGCTTTTTTCAAATCCGCTTCAAATGGCGTCCGAAATTGAACGACAAGAAAGCCGTCGGAGATTTTTGCATCATATTGCTGTTTAACACCCCAATCCATGACCAAACGTCCATAGGTGGGATGCTCGGCTGCCCGTATAATCACTTTATCTGCGGCTTGAACTGAATTAATTCCGGTATTCAGGAATAGAAGAAACCCGAGCGCAACGATTAATTTTGTTATTGCTTGGCGCTTTATCATTCTGTTTTCCCTCGGCCATCAGCCTCTCGAATAACAATATCAACTCGCCGTGCCAACGAAAATCTTTTTTGTAAATCCGGGATGTCACTTAGTTCATAAAATCGGGAATCAGCCATACCAAAGGTGCGAATTGGAAAACTATATCCTGCTTTGGTCAAAATATCAGCCACAGATATCGCCCGCGCTAACGATAGTCCCCAATTATTCTGCAAAGCAGATGTTCCCTGTGTCATAGGAGACGGGTCTGTATGTCCATAGATTTCCAACCGGTTTTTTATATGCCGAAGGCTATCTCCCAATTCCCGAACAGCGAGGACAAGTGTCGTTGAGACAACATCCGCGCCCAGATTAAAATAACCTTCCCCGGCAAAGGAAAGAATGAGTCGGTCTTGTGCCCGAAACACATCAATATTCTTCAGATCATCCGAGGCTAAAATCTTTTCTCCGAGTATTTTCTCCAGATAATCCAGATCAAACGCTTTCTGTTCTTTGAAAATCGCCAGGTTTTTCTCCGCAGTCGGCCCTTCTTCAACATCCGTTACCTGAGTGTTTAGTCGATATCCAAGCGTATCCAGTAAATCCTGCCAACTATCATCCTTCACTTCATTCATCGCAAAAAGCAGCACAAAAAACGCAAGCAGCAAAGCCAGAAGATCTGCCAATGAGGTCAACCAGATTGTACTCTGATGTTTTCTTCTAGCTTCCCTGTCATATTTAAACTGCATTAGTCGTCCTTTATCTTTCGAAACTGATTATCAAAAGACGACCGGATATAAAATTTAAAGTAAATATTCTGGGATCCTTCAGACATCATACCCACAAAGACATTTCGGGCCGGGACACCATTCGACAGAAACGATTTTACAAGAGCATTCAGTTGATGTGCAGCCAAATTATTACCGACTTCCGCTCTGGTAGGTAAGGTGCTTCCCACATCAATCAGAATTTCCATATCCGTTGGCGTGATACCGCTTCTTTTAATAAGCGTTCTGGCCGTATTGGTAAACAAATTGTCCCGCGTTGATCGAAGGATATCGCTCCCCTGCTCAAACAATTGTGAAATAGGCACGACAAACTGGAGCTGATCGCCTTTTTTATTCACTTTGCTTTCAACCAGCGGAATAGCAGTTTCATAAACCCGTTTCAGTTCTGCATGAAAGACGGCTAGTCCAAACTCGTCCCCAGTTTGCTTGGAAGACGCTGACTGTTTGTCATCCTGCTTGATCCCTTTAAACGCAAAATCAATGCTGCCAATAACCTGCTTCACTTTCGACTCAACTGGAGCAGAAATTGAGTGCAGATAGATGAAAAAAGCAAGAAGAAGAAAATATAAAGAAACATACACAATTGGTGTATTGCTGCTCGACTTCTTCCTATGCAATTTTGGGGATGGTATCTCAGTCATTATACCCAGTGCGCCTTTACTTAGTCGAAACTGGCGAGAAGATCGTCGATATCACCTTGAGTATTGCCGCCCCCTTCCAGTTGCGGACCATTTAGCAGATCTGCATCCGGACGCGCATCCGCTTCTTTTGCAGCAGCATGAACATCGCCGCGCGGTTGATCCTTTCGAACCGGAGTACCCAAAGATTCTGCCATTTTATTGACAGCACCTTCAATATATTGAAGCGTAGAGACGACCTTATTAATGCGCTGACCGGTTATATCCTGAAAATTGGACGCCTCATAAATCTGGGTGATAATAACATTGATATCATTCTCATATTTTCCGCCGATTTTTCCGCCAATTTCACCGAGTTTTTCTGCAGCATCAAGGAAAGTATTGGTTGCCTCTTCGGTCGCGGCGACAATTGCCGAGAGTTCATCTGCAGCAGCGGGTATATATTGTTCATTTATTTCAGCCGGTTGAAGTGCGGAAATTTCCTCGCGCGCTTTCTTTATATAGTCCACCAGTTCCAAAATTTTGTTTTGAACATGAATTTCAGGAGCCGTGATATCGCCTTCAATACTGGTCATCAGATTTTCAACGAGGCTTGCAACCTCACCAATTTCAATCGTCTCGCCCTGGGCCTGACGTATATCGCTTACCCGATCAGAAAGGTGCCTCGCAAATGCTGCTGAATCCATGATTTTACTCGCTATTCCGATACCCTAAGGTATTCTATTCCTGTGACAATCTACCGGTTAATGGTTAATCCCGCGTAAAGGTGGTTCTTGCCTCACCTCTTTCAGGTCATCGAAACGGGATATCAGCTTTTTTTCTTTTTCTCCAAGTCAGGTAGTGGTTTTCGCGTCGCCAGTTCAACAGTCAATTTTTGCGCGCGCGTTCCTTCCATTTTACCAAGAATTACGGCAAGCTTGGATTCCTTCATTAATCCAGTTACTTCCAGCAGAATCTCCATATCAAGAGTGTTAAAAATACGAGCAGCATCCTTTGGCTTCATCTTTTCGTATATTGAAACAAGGCTTTTCAAACGCTTCAATTCTTGCTCATCATACTGCTTCAAAAGATCCTGAATTGTGGCTTCAATTCCTTTAAGTTTAGCAATTTTCTGGTCAATTCTGGATTCTGTCGCGCGCAGTAGATTACCACGCATATCCTGTTCTTTGGAACGTTGATCAAGTGCATCTCGTCGTTCAACAAGCCGTTGAAGAACTTCGATTTCACTTTCACTCATTTCAGAAATAGCCGAATAGGATGATTTATCTTCTTCATTTTCATCGACATGCGACGCGGCGTCTTCATTTTCTGCGTTCTCTTTATCTTCATCACCAGCAGCACTTACTTCCGCCACTTTCAGTTCAACGAAAAAGCCTTGTGTGTCCGTCCAGACAGATCCAATTTTCAAGCCGAAAACCAGAACCATTGCGATAACAGTAACGGGGAGAATACGAAGGTTTTTCATGATCAGATTTCCACTCTACTTACTTTGACTTGGCCAGCATTTGCAGGAGTTCTTTTTCTGCTTCTGTCCGTGGGCGCAACCCTGATGAGTCAAATTTATCTTCTTCTGTTGGCGTAATCGAAGGCGTTGATTTTGAGCTACCTTTGTTTTTTACTTTCTTTGAGACGACCCCCTCTTGCAGACGATCTGCAATACGAGAACTGGAGGCTTGTATGAGTTTCAGTTCTTCAAGCAACTCACGGGCGGCTTCTACTTCTTTTTGAAGTTGAGTACCGGTTTTCTCACCAGCCGCTTTCAGCTCTTCAATCCCCAGTTTTGATCGAACAATGGCTCGGTCAAATTCTGCCGCTACCTTGTGCAGTTCTCCTTGGGCATCCCGCATAATAGAAAGTTTTCGGCTCAACCGAACGCAGAATGAAATAGTTGCCACCAATAAGCAAATCAGTAGAAAATCCAGTAACAATGGGACGGTAATCATATCCAACATTCATTTCACCCGAGATGTCTCAACGTCTTATCAATTTTAATGGCGATATTTTGGCCGGATCGGCCCATTTTCCCTTGAACCATTGGAATACCACCGCAATGTAACGTAACTGGACTGTTTGGAGAGGCATTCAGCATGACGGTATCGCCAACCTCCAATGCCAAGACCTCTGATAGCGGAAGTTCTTGCTCATCCAGAACGGCCTGAATATCCACCTCGGTCGCCCAAAGCTCAGTCGCCAAATGATTTTCCCAGATGCTGTCACGACCAAATTTTTCGCCCATAAACATTTGCAAAAGCAGCTCGCGAACAGGTTCCAGCGTTGCGTAGGGAAGCAACATCTCCAAACGCCCGCCCCGATCTTCCATATCGATCCGAAGCTTGATCAGGATTGCCGCATTTGCTGGCCGGGCAATGGTGGCAAATCGGGGGTTTGTCTCCACCCGTTCCTGTTGGAAATTTACTGGGCTGAGCGGCTCAAAAGCGGCGGACATATCCGCAAGAATTACCGTCACCATCCGTTCAACGAGGTTTCTTTCAAACGTCGTGTA
>JAESPT010000367.1 GCA_016765515.1 Sneathiella sp.
CGGCCAGCCAATATCGATTATATCCGCATTTTTCAGCGCTTTGCGCTACATCGACAGAATTGCGAAATGACTGTGCGGCATCACTCCCTTGTGTGATTGGCGCTAAATCCAATACGGATAACTTTGTCATATTGCGTCACTACCTTCTTAAATGGGTGTTACCTATTCATGTCTGCATTGCCGTTCTTTTGTCAAGTCTGCATGGACGGGGAGAAGGATGTATGAGCGATAGATCTTATTTATTCTGTAGGATCGCACTCACCCCGGAACAGCGACGACCTGGCGCCGCACATCTGGCTCATCGTGAATGAAAGTAACGTTTAGAGCGGTCTTTATATCTTCGGAATTAAGAGACTGCTTCAACGCCATCTTTTGAAGGTCTTTGCAGCTTTCATCCTGAAGCACAACCTCGGCCAAAGAGAGATGATTTTGAAATTTTTCAAGCCCATTCCTGGGCAACTCCATTTGCAATGTTATTGCGATGTTTGAGAATGATGTGTGATTGACGATCCAGCCACCCGAAGCCGAAATGGCCGCATTAATATCTGAAATAACCTGATTCCTGTCCCTCTTTGTAACCCCCGATAAGGTGAGAAAAATACGTTTCATATTATTTTTTCTAACAACATTCATTTTAGTGGCAGAATATTAACTCAGGTAACCAGATCCCAGTAAGGCGGAGATCCAAATCGTTCGCTTAAAAAGTCAATCAACAATCGCACCTTTGATCCCAGATGCCGATTGGGAGGATAAAGTGCGTATACGGCTATTTCCGGCGGTTGATATTCTGTCAGAATACTAACCAGTTGTCCCGATTGCAACTCAGCGCCGGCAATAAAGGTTGGCACCAGAGCGATGCCCTCTCCTTTGAGAATACCTGCCATCAGTATCTGTGCATTATTTGAACATAAAGTACCTTTAACGAGAATATTATGACGCCCGTCAGGCCCATGCAGAGTCCAAGTATTTCCTGATGGCAAATAACCGTAATGAAAGCAGTTGTGAAACTTCAAATCACTTGGCTTTTGAGGAATGGTATGCTGTTTCAAGTAGCTCGGCGCGGCACATAAAACACGTTTCGCTGGAGCCAACTTCTTTGCAATAAGGCTTGAATCCAACAGATCACCAATACGGATCGTCAAATCAAATCCTTCTTCAATGGGATCGACAAAACGATCACTCAGGGTGGCTTCAACACGAATTTCAGGATAGAGCTTCAAAAAATCAGCGATTGCGGACCCAAGATGTAGGGTCCCAAAGGACATCGGTGCGTTGAGACGAATGGCCCCTTTTGGCTCTCTCTGTAATTCCTGCACAAGAGAGTCTGCTACTTGCAAATCATCAAGAACAGCAATGACCCGCTCATAATAAGCCGCCCCTGTATCTGTCGGACTGACGAACCGCGTCGAGCGGTTTAACAGTTGAACACCAAGGCTTTCCTCCAATTGCGTCACTGCCTTACTAACGACTGAACGGGAAATACCAAGATCGCGCGCCGCTGCTGAAAACCCGTGTGTTTCCACCACTTTCGTGAAAATACGCAAAAATTCGAATTTATTCATAGCGTTTATTTGTTCCTGTTTTGTCACGATACATGTTCAATTTAGGTCACTTGTTGAATAATCCGACACCAATTATATTCTTTTCACAAGATACCTTTTTGCGAAATGGAGAAAATCATGATCAATATCAGACGCGCTGATGAACGAGGACATGTCAATATTGGATGGCTCAACTCTCATCACACATTTTCATTTGGTCATTATTATGATCCGAAACATATGGGGTTTGGGGCATTACGCGTCATTAATGATGACACCGTGCAGCCCGGAATGGGATTTGACACCCACGGACATCAAGACATGGAAATCATTTCCTATGTCCTGAAAGGCGGCCTTGCACACAAGGACAGCATTGGCACAGGCTCTGTCATTTTGCCGGGGGAAGTGCAAAGGATGACTGCAGGCACCGGTATACGTCATAGCGAGTTTAATGATTCTGATGTCAATCCAGCACATTTCCTACAAATCTGGATTTTACCGGATACTCAAGGATTGGAACCTGGATATGAGCAGAAATTCTTCGGAGATACCCGAAATGGCACCCTTAAACTGGTTGCGTCAAAGGATGCCCGCGGTGACTCCCTGAAAATTCATCAGGACATGGATCTGTATGCAACTGTCCTAAACGAAGGAGACAAAGTTACGCATAGTTTGAAAAGAAACCGTGATGCCTGGATACAAGTTGCCGATGGTTCCATTACCCTTAATGGACAGCCGCTGGATCGCGGTGACGGCGCTGCAATAAACAACGAAGACACACTAACAATACAAGCCACAACAGATGCTGAAGTTCTGCTCTTTGATATGCCATCACATTCAAATGCGTAACAAATCATTTCAGCACAGCGCAATACAGGAGGTCAAAAATAATCCGAAATCTCGAAGGGCGGCACGTTTATCCCAGTGCCGCCTTTCAACATTATAAATCTGTTTCAGTTCACAATTGGTTGAGAGAGGATCCATAAACTGCTCATGGTCAGAATGACCATAAAAAACGCTAAAGGAATTTGGCTCAATATCACTTGCCGCCTTGTCTTGAAAAATTTTACAGCCAGCAAATGTCCCGTAAATACGGATAAAATATGACCCATAACAACAGCAGAAGCGGCAATCCACCAAACGTTTTCAGCATTAACCACGCCTATATCAATACGCTGTGTCCGCGTACCAAATAAATCCCAGCCAACGGCAAACGGATCACTGATTATTGGAAAGATCAACTGCCCTGCGAGCAATAAATAAGATATATAATGCGCCAGATGATAAGCGATGGCGATTGGTAGCAGGCTAACCGCAAATCTAAGCGAGATATCCCTTTTTTCATTTTCTCTACTGGAAATCAGCCACATACACCAGCAGAGCCCACGAAATAAAATCCACCACACTCCGATCAACAAGACCAAACCCAAAGTTTCAGTGCATTTCAATATATCAACACCCCATCCTTTTATGTCAATCAGGAACGGTCGCAAGCCTTGTGAGTATGTAATAAATTCCAGGATCGCCTTCCAAAAAGGTGTTTCTAATATTCCGTCGAACATAACGACTGAAATAAAAATAAGAGCAACCAATTCATAGGCTGAATGCCGAAATTTGACATCAGCAAGAGCAAGCGCTGGAACTCTGATACTTATAGTTGACCTCTCTTTATCCCAGCCAAAAACCGCCATAACGCCCAGCAAATTAAACAAATATGTCAGAAA
>JAESPT010000368.1 GCA_016765515.1 Sneathiella sp.
AACTCTCTATTTTAAAACGTTTTTAAATATTCAATGAGAGCCGCTTTGTCTGGCTCACTCAACTCAGTTCCATATATAAATCCCTCATGGCCACTATTCCCATTCCCGCGAACACGCGTATCGATCCGGAATAAAATGCGGCCTTTTTCTGTCGGCTTCGTGTGAACAAACCCCAGATCTTTACTGTCCAGAACTGTATGTCCGCGATAGAAAATCTGCGGCCGTTCTGCCGCTGGAGAGAGAAGATCCCGAAGGGTGGGAACAGATCCATTGTGAAGATAGGGCGCCCGTAACCACAGACCATCTAGCGGCATATTGGCGTATCCCCAGGTTTTGCGAAAATGCTTAAACCTGTCTTTTTCGAAACCGGCATAAAGAGTGTTCTGATTAACTGCTAAATCGTAGGTGTAGCTGTCAAGCCGGTTGCGATCGGTTCCAATCTGCTTGATCGGCACCACTTCCCCGACAAATTTTCCGGTAAAATCTTGGCCATTTTCCCCATGACAATCCCTGCACAGGGCTTGATAGATCACAGCGCCTTTTTTGGACAATTCCAGATTGATGGGCAGGGGGTATTTGGGAGGCTGAGCCTTATCCCAAATCCAATTTTCTATGCGTTTAATGGACTGCCGGTCCAACGTAACCGGCATGGCCCACGTTCCAAAGGACGCACTGCGGTTGCGTTCTTCTACGGAAATGTTATTGCCATCCCAATGAAGCTGCATGCCTAAGCGTTTTGAGTGGTTCCAGATAGACGGATAATCCACCACCCCCACTTGCTCAGCTGGAGGTATTTTTGACATGTCCCAGTTCATCAATACCTTTGCTGGACCAAAGGTATCATATCGTCCCGGACCAAATCTGGGGAGCTCCGCCATATAGGAGAACCGATCCCGCAGAAGGAGCAAAAGATCTTTGACCAACGGGGCAACCACCACACCAATGGTGATCTTATCGATCAAGTCATAATCAGCCCCGGCCGCTTCTGCTTCAGTAATAATGTCGATGGGATTGAACCGTTCATCCGTCACACAGTTAAACATGAAGCTTTGAAACGCCTGGAGATCCACCGTATTTGACGGCATACCCAGGACAAGCATTGGATCCGCCTCACTGGACGTGCGAACAAGTCCCGCATGACAGGTCGCGCAGTTCAGAAAGACACGATCCAAACCCGCATGACGGCGAATAGACGAGCCCACCGGGTAGTCTTTACCTTTTTCATAAATAAAACCGAAGGCTTCATATCCGTGGGCAAAATCCCCTTTGGGAAGATGTCGACGGCACAGGCCCGGCAGGGCATTCCAAATGCCAACAGGGATACCCGCAAGACGTTCCCCACCCGTGCTCCCGTATTTAAAATGATCTTCTTCGGTTACCTGATAGTCAACGCTATCAGTCATAAACCGCATCGACAGATAAAGGGCAAAGACACTCATCAAGCCCAAACAGATCAGGACACCCATTTTCCAGGGATTGTATTTAATCTTCTCCTTTTTATTGTCTTCCATCACGCCCCCTTTTCCTAATTTCCTTGCACCACAGGCACGGGCATGCCGGCAGTTCGCCGACAGCAATTCTCTGGTTTTGCGCCGCCCAGTTGCGCGACCAGTTCCTCCAATATCAACGACCGCTGAAACACCGGACTTTGCAAAGATTTCTTCGCCAATTTACCGATGTCGTTCTCAGAGAGATCGATCAGGTCTCTCATCGCTTTATCCAAAATCGATCCTTCCGCATACTGGACGACCTTGAGAGCCAACCACTGCTGCGGCGTTTTTGTGTTCCAATTCGCAATTTCTATCATCAAATCATCCAAGGCATCGCCATTTGGCAATCGAACACCAAGACCAGTTCCCTTTTGCTGCAATGAAAATGAAAACCGGTTTCTACCGGGCTTCATTCTATGGGCGCTTTTAAGGTCGAGTTGGAGCTTATAGAGGGAAATCTGGTCTCCCAGCTGCGCGCGCGTGATCTCGCCGCCGATGATTTTCCCGCGGCTGATCTTCACGTACAAAGAAAGTTCAAAGGGGGTGTTTTTCTTATCAACCAGAACACACTGACTCCTCAGCTCCTGGAACTCGTCTGTCTCCCCGACTAACTGACTTACGCACTGACCGGAAAATTCTGTTTCCTCGGCGAATTCGCGTTGCTGCCGTAAGAGTTGATCCAAATATTGAAAGTCCCCAGGAGCAAAAAAACGAGAAAATCCCAACCGGATCTGGTTAAATACCGGATCATTTTCTCTTTGAGCTGTCCAAATTTTCTTTGTTTGGCGATCAGTTTGAGGATTATGCGCGCCGTCCAGTTCCAACAGGTCGGCTAACTTGGCGTCTTTATTTTTCAAAAAACTATTGATGTTGCGATTGGGAATATCTGGATTACTTTCAGCAAGGCCATCGGGCCACTTAACTTGAAAGGCATATATCAGATTATTTCTGAAAGCTTGATCCGCTAAATCTTTTGCTACTGCAGATCGATTATAGCCGCTAAGGGCAAATTTAAGGCTGCTTGCCAGAAGTGCAGCGCGGCACCGAATAACATCAACACCGTCTGCTGACTTTGCGCATCCCTCCGACCAGATTTTCTGATAAAGGAATATTCTGTTAGCCCGATCCGTAGATTGATCCAATAAATCGGCTGTATCCAGACTGGATTTAACAGGAATACCATACCGTGTTGCGCCGCCTTGTGCCATTCGACTGGCCACGCTTCGATTTGCGCCGGTCTCATCCCACGGGGCGGTCGCAAAAATGGGGCCGTGATTTTGATGACAGGCGATGCACACCGACCGTTCTGCATATTCCAAGATTGGTGTTTTCCCTGCTGCATAATTACTTACAACTTGAAATTCATACCGTCCGGCCTGTTCATTATAACTGATGATCTCCAATGCCTCAGCCCGTTCCTGATAGGCAATATAAAGCCTGTCAGCCATATGAACGGACGGAAATGTGGTGGCCTTCGATGATTTGGTGAAGGCAAAAATTGCCCTTGGATGAAGAAAAAAATCAGGATCTGCCGCATACCGTTGCAAGGAACGGCCAATGGGAATAAGGGCTGTTTTGACAGTCCCATTTGCAAAATCGCCAACGGAAACACCCGTTCTGACGGAGAGTTTTGCAAGGAGTTTTGAAATGGGATACGGAATGTCAAT
>JAESPT010000369.1 GCA_016765515.1 Sneathiella sp.
CTGGATGAGTGACGGTAAAGCCCTGCGGGATAACCGCCAGGGCAAACGGGATATCCTGAAACTACAAGGGGAAGTAACCCGTCTTAATCGAGAGTTGACAGACAAAGAGGCAGCCCTGAAAGAAACTGCCTCCGATAACTTATCCCTGACGGACCAGCGAAAATCTGACGCGGCCTAGGCGGCCTCTACTTGTTTTGAGGAAAAACCGCCCTCTTCTCCGCCGCCGCGTTTTGAATGCGGCCAGTACACCGCTTTTATCCGTTCACAAAATCGAATCAAATTGGTGTGCTTTTCCATAAATTCCTGCAATGGCCCGCGGATAGGTGAATAATAGATATTCGCCAGCAAACCATAAACACTGGCATCGGCCTCAGTCGGAGTTTCCCCCAGAAAATAGGGCCGGTCGCCAAGCAAAGCCGATAAGGCTTCCAAATCTGTTTTGCCCTTTGCGTAGACTTCCTTGGCTGTATGACGGGCAATTCCCTGCGCCGTCAAATTTCCGGTCACTATTTTGCGAATTTTTTTCGAGATAAATCCGCGGATAAAAGCCGGTGCTGATCCAAAGAACAAAGGCTGGAAATCAGCCCACCCCGCGTCATCAACCCAGCGGGAGTAAACCAGAATGTGATAGAGATGCTCTTCCGTCAGTCGGCGAACCACTGTGCTTTTCGCCTTCTCTCTTGCATCCAGATGGTCATCAAGACTGATCCCTGTTTTTTGGGTTAAATGCTCAATGATCAGTTCGCTGTCCCCCATGATCATGCCGTCTATGGTGGCAAACGGCACTTTACCCTTTGGTCCCATTTCCCGTGCCGAAAAGCTCACGTCATGGGTTAATCCACACATACGGAGCCATGTTTCAAGTTTCAAACCAAAAGCACTGGGCTGCATGTCAAGGGCGGCAGGGAACTGGTGCACAGTAATCGAAGGCATCATCGCTAAATCCTCTTTTTCAAAATCGATAAATCCTTGATAACACCCCCCTCCTGACAGCATACTGTCAGGAGTGTGTCAGGTAGACGATTTTATTGAGATGAGCAAATGCGACGGGCAGACAGACTTTTTCAGATTATCCAGATCATGCAGCGGCGGCAAACAGCCATAACAGCCCAGGAAATTGCAGAAGAGCTGGAAGTCTCCCTGCGAACGATTTACCGGGATATCCAGGATCTGATGAGTAATCGGGTTCCTATTCGCGGAGAAAGAGGCACCGGTTATATCTTTGAGAAGGGCTACACCGTCCCTCCTCTGATGTTTAATGAAGAAGAAATTGATGCCATTATGCTGGGGGTGCATTGGGTCCGGGTTAATGGGGATCGGGATATCAGCCGGGCGGCTGAAGATATCTTGACCAAGATCGAAAGTGTTCTACCCGAAGACAGACGTAACTTAATGCATTCTGCTCGCCAGGTGGTTCCGGAAATTGCAGAAGTGACAGAGATAAAAATTTCCATGCCCGTTATACGCCAGGCCATCCGCGAACAATATAAAGTCCGGACCCAATACAGAACCCTGAAAGGTGACCTGACACATCGAATTCTCTGTCCGTTGATTACCGTCTTTTTCCAGGATATCCAGGTGCTGGTCGCCTGGTGTGAGCTGCGCAATGATTTTCGAAATTTCAGGATGGATCGGTTTGAGAGTTTGGAAAAGCTTGAAACCCCATTTTCAAGAAAACTTATCGACAATTTAGACGCTTATCTTGAATCGCAAAGGAACTCAGGCAAGCGTCGTCATTCATAATCGAATATTCTCGCAATTGCCCGTTCTATCTCTTCCATTTCATGTCAAAAAGTCTATTATCCAGTGGTTTTCTTGGGGCTACGGCCCATTTTTGGGCAAAGCTATTATGAGAAAAACACCCGTTAATCCGGTTTTCACGGCCATCGACAAGGACAATTTGGCTCTTGCTGAAGGCCTGGCCGCAAATATTGCGCCTCACACGGGCGGAATCAAACTGGGGAAAGAGTTTTTCACCTCCTTTGGACCGCAAGGTGTCTTGGACGTTGTTGGTAATGATATACCGCTTTTTCTCGATCTCAAATTTCACGATATTCCCAACACGGTTGCCGGCGCGGTTCGATCTGCTGCCAATATCATCAAACCGAATATGCTGACCATTCATGCCAGCGGCGGCCCCGCGATGATCCGGGCGGCAGGAGATGCTTCAGCAGAATTTGGAGATAACCGGCCGTGGATTTTAGCCGTAACTGTCTTAACCAGCATGGATGATGAGGATTTGACCGCCATTGGCATACGCGACGGTGCCAGCGATCAGGTCCTGCGCCTGGCGACCCTTGCCCAGAAAAACGGCGCGGATGGCGTCATTTGCAGTCCTCTGGAGATTGCAGCCATACGAGCCGAATGCGGCCCCGATTTTAAACTGGTTGTTCCCTGCACTCGGCCGCAGGGGAGTGATCATGGAGATCAAAAGCGGGTCAAAACGCCGAGAGAAGCATTGGATGACGGTGCGGATTATCTGGTGATTGGTCGGCCAATAACTGGTGCAGACAATCCAGCAGAAGCCGTCCGACACATTGTGAAGGACCTCTCCTGACATGGCGACAGTGCAGGCAAAAATATGCGGATTGAATGACGCTCAAGGTGTGGCGGCGGCTGTCAACGGCGGGGCGGCCTATATTGGTATGGTTTTCTTTGATGCCAGCCCGCGCGCTGTTTCACCTGAGCAAGCGGCAATCCTCACAAAATCGGTGCCGCCGTCGGTAAAAATTGTCGGCCTTTTTGTTGATCCAGACAATGATCTGATCCGGTCCGTTCTCGGTTCGGTGAAGCTGGATATGATCCAGCTACATGGCAGCGAAACACCCGCGCGGGTCCAGGAAATCCGGACAAAATTTGAAGTTCCTGTAATGAAAGCCCTGAAAATTGCAGAAAAAGCCGACCTTGAAGCCATAAAAGCTTATGAATGCGTTGCTGATATGTTGCTGTTTGATGCAAAAGCCCCTAAAAGCATGAAAAACGCACTTCCTGGCGGCAATGGTCTAATTTTTGATTGGCGGATGTTGACAGGCCTCTCCCTTTCTCTTCCCTGGATGCTCGCGGGCGGGTTGGATGCAGAAA
>JAESPT010000370.1 GCA_016765515.1 Sneathiella sp.
GCTTTATTGGCCCTTCCTTTTTCCGGAACAACCGTCACTCTCGCTTTTAACCTGATTTCGCCGTTACCGGCCTCCCGATACCCCTTGATCTGGTTTACTGACGCGTTCGGTGTAAGCCGAACAAACAGCACAACCCCATCCTTCGTAGCCGCATAGGGATTAAAGATCACATTCAAAAATATTCGAACATAAGATTTCGAATTAAGAACAGCAATAATATCAAAACAATTGGGGAAATATCAATCCCCCCGAACGCCGGAATTATTTTTCTAACGGGCCGCAACACTGGTTCTGTAATTTTATAGAGAAATTGTCCAACGGAACTGATGAATTGATTTTGAGTATTGATTACATTAAATGCAACAAGCCAGCTCATAATCGCGTTGGCCACGAGCAAATAAACAAATATCTCAATTATCGTGGCTATCAGGTTGACTACAGATTCCATGTTTATACCTTGCTTAAAAACAGTTCCTCTACACTTAATAGGCTGAGCAGAGGAGAGCAAGACAACTCTGAAAAAATAGACAGCATAAGAATACGTCCTTAGATCAGCACAATTGCTTATCTATCATTATTATCTTCTATTGTATGGCAATTTTGATCGCACGCGATCCGACCTCTGTAATTATTTGCTTTGCAAATACGGCAGGAGCAATACCGCCTTCATTCGCTCCGATAGCGGCCATCTTCAGCGGAGGAAACACGAAGTTTTTTTTAATAGTGCGCCCAGGAATAGTCAGTGTAGTTTTGATCGTCCCTTTTCCTATTTGAAATTTTTCGACAATGAGGCGAACATCCGAAAAATTGCCTCCCCCTTTTGCAGCATAGGCACCAGCGGCGGCGACTATGGACGCCAAACTGGTTTTTGTGCCATTGATTTTCATATCCATTGTAAACTTCCCAACAGTCAGGTTTTCAACTGTCACGGTACCAAAAAATAAACTGACAGGCGATACTTTGAAACTGACGTCTTCCAATTCAAAGATATTTCCAGCAGCCTCTCCGGCAGAATTGGGGACGGTTAGATTTTGGATTGATCCTTCCCCTGTAAAAACATTGATATGGCTACCCCCGGCAGACACCAACTTGCCGGTAGCCCCACTGCCGACCGACTTGAGGGCCGCTGCAAGATTATTATTAACCTTATCATTCATATATATCGACGCTGCAGTAACACTCACCGCGATCAGCAGCACCACACCGGATGCTATCATCATTTTTTTGGCAGACATAAAAACTCTCCAGCTAATTGGCCATAAAGCTGAATATAATTTATAGTTGTATTATTTCAATACAAAACTACTATAATGAATATTAATTTGCGGTCGCCCGTCTTTGTTTCTTCCGCATAACCACCAAGTAAACCAACAGAGAAACAAATAGTCCCGCACTATTTGCTACAATATCATTTATTTCAAAATGCCGGCCTGTAAAGGGTTGTAAAAATTCGATGGCAACCCCAATAGAAAAGGAGACCAGGTACATCAGAATCTTTTTTAGAATGGATTGCCCGCTATAAAGTGCCGTGATTCCCAAAAGAAAATACGCTGCTGCGTGCTGCACCTTGTCCGTCACCAGCAAAGAAACTCCAGGTACATGTGTTACTGGAATGAGTGAACCCACCAGAACAAATATAAGCGCAATTAGCCAGATAATGAAAAGCCAATTGATTTTCGAGAACTGCATTTCTAATCCTTTGCTTTCTATTGACATTTTAGGCACCCTGGTTAAAAAATATTAACCATAACAATTAATAAATATTGCATATAGTTTCTGTAGCTTGCTATTCGGCAATTATAAATGCTATTGCAGCGCACCGTTTATAAGAGAATGTTCGAAAGAACGACTAGAGATTTTTCTAGCAGACACAGAGACTAGAAAAGATGTGGCTTACAAAGCGAAAAACCTGGACAGAATGAATAAGGTAGATATTTACCAACCTGCAAGCGAAATTAAGCGCCGAAAAGCTGGATTCCCGCTCTCGTCTTCTGTGTTATCGGGACTATTCAGTTTTTTAGACAGCCTTGTCTTGGCTTTTGCTGGCATTGGCACTTACGCCTACATCCTGGGCAACCCTATATATATGCGGGAAATCTATTTGTTCGCCGTTGCCTTCATTTGCTTGTCCTACTTTTTCATTGGCCGATTTGCCGGAATATATTCTTTTGCCTCGATCCTGTCTCCTTTGATCAGCTTCTCAAGACTTGCGGTTACGTGCGCCACTACATTCATGCTCCTTCTTGCCGTTTGCTTCTCTTTAAAAATATCCGACAGTTTCTCGCGTGTTTGGATGTACAGCTTTGCATTTTCATCCTTTTCTTTCGTGCTCGCGTATCGAACCATTGGATATATGACCATATCTGCACTGACGAACCGCGGTATATGCACCCGCAACGTGGTTATTTTTGGTTCAGGAGAACAGGCTAATCGTCTCATCGATCAATTTAAGCAGAGAAAACTTCACTTTCATAAAGTTATAGGGGTCTTTGACGACAGACAAACTAGAGCAAGCGCAAAAATGCTGAACCATCCGGTTCTTGGTAATCTTGAAAAACTAAAACAGTTTGTGCGCAAGAATCATGTGGATGACATTATCGTTGCGCTGCCGTGGAATGCCGATGAACGACAGGTAGGCATTGTAAAACAACTTCAAGAACTCCCCTCTCGTGTGCATCTGGTGTCTGATTTGGTTGGTTTTCGCTTTCCCAACAAACCCTCACCCACTCATTTTGGCGGCATTCCGATGATCGAAGTGATTGATTCACCGTTATCGGGCTGGAATGTCATACTCAAATGGCTGGAAGACAGAATATTGAGCGGTTTTCTCCTGCTCATTTTCCTGCCCGTCCTTTTATGTGTTGCTCTGGCTATCAGGCTTGAGAGTAAGGGCCCGTTATTTTTCAAGCAAAAGCGTTACGGTTATAACAATCAAATATTTGAGATTTACAAATTCCGGTCAATGTATGAGGGGAATGGCAATGCGCCCCCTTCTGTGACTGTGCAGGCTTCTCGGGGCGATCCCCGCATAACACGCGTGGGGAAATTTATCCGCCGCACGAGCCTGGACGAACTTCCGCAGCTACTCAATGTATTTCTCGGCAACATGTCATTAGTTGGCCCCAGACCACATGCTGTCGATCATAATGAGGAATATTCAGAACTCATTGATGGTTACTTCGCACGGCACCGAGTAAAACCTGGCATTACCGGTTGGGCTCAAGTAAATGGATTTCGCGGTGAAACGGATACACTGGACAAAATGGAGGCCCGCGTTGAACATGATACTTAA
>JAESPT010000371.1 GCA_016765515.1 Sneathiella sp.
AAGAGAATGATTCACCAACTATAGAAACCGCCTATTTTGGAGAAAAGCCTCCGGGCATCATTCCAGAAGTTTTTGTTCCTGGAATTCTTTCAATAAATGGAAAGAGTCACTCACCTTCGTTTTCTCCTGATTTAGACGAAGTATATTTTACGGTTAAAAGTAAAGATGACGTAATGTCTATCTATTTCTCAAAACTTAAAGGTAATGAATGGACTCCTGCTAAAAGAGCAAATTTTACCAATGGGAGAAAAAAAGAGGAATTATATCCATTCGTTAGCTTTGATAACAAAAGGATTTACTTCACGGCTTTAGATTCTATTTATTCGGATGAGAAAATTTGGTACGTAAACCGCTTAGAGGATTCCTGGAGTGATGCAATACAACTTGATTCACCTCTAAATGATGACCTAGTTTTTTATATTAATCAAGCTAAAAACGGAGATCTTTTTTACACAAATATTTCAAATAGAAAAATGTACTATGCCCAGAATAAAAATGGCAAATTTCCCGAGGTACAGGAAGTTGAAATTGAATTTGGTCATCACGGGTTTATTTCCCCATCTCAAGACTATTTGCTGGTATATACTCGAAATAAAGAAAATGAAAAAAGAAAAGATTCTGATATTTATGTCTGCTTTAAAGAAAAAGACGGGACATGGACAAAACCAATTAGCCTTGGAAATGACGTAAATTCTAATTTTGGCGAAGGATGCCCGAGTATCACACCAGATGGTAAATATTTGTTTTTCACTAGAGACGAAGACGAAGATGAGTTATCAAATTTGTATTGGGTGAGTGCAGAAGTTATTAATAATGTAAGACCAGTTAATTTTTAAGAAGTAACAATAGATTTAGCATACATAATTTTGATACCAACTTAATATACGTTTGGTAACAATGTATAAAAATAATAAAATCCAGAGCTTAACTACGTGTAGCCCTGCGTTGGCAACAAGCTAAAAAAAGAAAACCGTGAAAAGTATACAACTTCCCCGAATTTGTATAATTCAACACTTAGGGTTTCCACATAAATTTGCAGTATTACTCATTTAAAAAGGAAACAAAATGAAAAATACAGTTTTAATAACAGGAGCATCCTCGGGATTTGGGAAATTAATCGCTAAAAAATTTCAATCGGAAGGTTGGAATGTTGTAGCTACAATGCGTTCACCACAAAAAGAAACAGAATTAAACCAGTTAGAGAATGTATTGGTAACTGAATTAGATGTAACAAAACCTAATTCCATTGCTAAGGCAATAATAACAGCAACAGACAAATTTGGTACTATCGATGCTTTAGTAAACAATGCAGGACTTGGGATTGCAGGCCCAATGGAAGGTATTTCGAATGATGAAATTCGTAATCAAATGGATGTCAACTTATTTGGGCCTATTAACACAATGAAAGCAGTTCTTCCACAAATGCGAGCGAAAAAAAGTGGAACTATCATAAATGTTTCTTCAATTGGCGGTCGTGTTGCATTTCCTTACTTTTCAGTATACATGGCATCGAAGCACGCATTAGAAGGGCTAACTGATTCTATGCAGTATGAATTAGACCCTTTTGGAATCAGATTGAAATTGGTAGAACCAGGAGTATTTAAAACGGCCTTTGGGGAAAATTCCACACAGTCGGAAACTTCAAAAATGGCAGATTATCATGAAACAAATCAAAAGTTTTACGATAAATATTTCAAAACTGAAGGAAGCTCACTTGATGATGGTGACCCCCAACAAGTAGCAGATGCAGTTTATGAAGCAGCAACAGATAATAGCGAACAACTACGATACCCTGTTGGAGCATCTGCTATTCAAACTTTAGGGGCAAGGCAACAAATGAGTGATATCGATTTTAAAAATATGATGAAGCAACATGCACTTGCAGGAATTGCTTAATTATCTTTGTTAAAATTAGTTTTTACTAAAAGTTAGTTTACAACGGCTATTAGAGAACTCTAATAGCCGTTGTACATTTTCATAAAATGCAATATCGTAATGAATGATTTCTTCAAAATAACTTCAATCAGCGAATTACATAGACATTTAGGATATTCCAAACCAGAACATCCTTTGATTAGCGTACTTGACCTTTCTAAAGTAGAGAATACAGATTATTTAGCTGATAAAAAGATAGTAACATCTTACTATTCCGTGTACCTAAAAACAGGAGGTTCTTCAATAAAATATGGCCGAAAGCATTACGATTTTGAAGAAGGCAGTGTTATAACAATGGCTCCTGAACAAGTTTTTAGTTTTAGTAGTGATGAAGATTTGGACAATTTATCAGGTTGGGTATTATATTTTCATCCTGACTTAATTAGGAAATACCCATTAGCAAAAAGGATAGAGCAATTTGGTTTTTTTTCATACGAAATCAATGAAGCACTACACCTGTCTGATAAAGAAAGAACAACTATTACTTCAATTTTTCAAAAAATTACCGAAGAATATGAATTAAATATTGATGAATTCAGTCATGATGTTTTGGTAACCAATGTGGAATTACTATTGAACTATATCCTGCGCTATTATAAAAGACAATTTATAACAAGAACAACAGTCAATTCTGATTTGCTGTCAGATTTTGAGATATTGATAAAAGAGTATTTTCAATCTGAACAATTAGAAGTTAATGGCTTGCCAAAAGTTAGTTGGTTTGCAGACAAACTCAATTTATCATCAAGCTATTTGAGTGATATGCTAAAAAAAGAAACAGGTAAAAACCTGCAAGAACAAATTCACTACTATGTAATTGAAAAATCCAAAAATATTTTACTCAATAGTACACTAACGGTTTCCGAAATATCTTACCAATTAGGTTTTGAATACCCGCAATATTTTAGTCGCTTATTTAAAAATAAAACGGGTATGAGCCCAAATCAATATAGAATATTAAACTAATAACTAACAAAATGGAACTAATACAATATACTCACGATTGGATAAAAGGTGAGCTTTTTGAAGCAAAGCTTATCACACTATTCAGTGTTACATTAATTGTAATTGCACTGCTATTTTATTTCTTTGGGAATACTCCTAATGCAAAAGCTATGCTTTTCCCTTTAATTTTTGTTGGAATTATATTTACTTCTGTTGGTGTAGGCATGCTTAACAGCAACTCAAAAAGAACAGATGCATTTAATTTAGCTTATCAAGAAAGCCCAAAAGAGTTTGCATCTTCCGAAAAAGCTCGTTGTGAAGTGTTTATGACATGGTATTCAACATCTCGATGGATAGTTTCAACCATAGGTGTTTTAGGAATCATAATTTTTGTTTTTTGGAGTACACCAATTGGAAGAGCAATAGGAATGAGCCTAATCCTAATCACATTGATGGCTTTTGTAGTCGACCATTTTTCAGAAGAAAGAGCCAATATTTATTACAAGTATATTTTAGAATCTATGTAGAATAAAGAAATAAGCAAAAAAGGCCAGTTACCAACAATGGCTATAATTAATACGGGTTTTGCTGTTTAAGATATAAAGCTCGCATATCAACTATGATCACCAAATCTTTTGATTTGGCTTTAGAAACAAAAAAGATAAAACAAAATAAAAAGTTTTGGCTTAGTGCTAGTTCGAAAATTAACTACTCTCCTACTCCCGCACTAATCATACGAGCC
>JAESPT010000372.1 GCA_016765515.1 Sneathiella sp.
CGGAATAGACACTTCTCTGTCTTTAATATTTACCAATATCTCTCTCCGGCGGGATTACGTGTCCCCGAAATAAGAATTATTGAATTGACTCAAGCACAAGTCGTACTTCAGTATCAACAAATATATTTCATCAATTAATAAAAATATAGAGAAGATGAATAAACCAGGGGGTTGGGCAGCCAAGTGAAATTGAACGACAGACAAGTTCTTATTTCCAATTGCGAACAGACCATGGAATTGGACGTCAAGGCTATTGGCACAGCTTGTGGCACTGAAGCACCGATCCTACACACAAATTTATGCCGATCGCAACTCAATCTGTATGACGCTGCCCTTAAAAAAGGGGAGCCTCTGCTTGTGACCTGCACGCAGGAAATGCCTCTTTTTTCCGAAATAGCCGCAGACATGGGCGAGGCGGCGTCCGTCAGTTTTGTCAATATTCGGGAGCATGCCGGTTGGTGCGAAACTTCAGAAAACCCAACAGCAAAAATTGCCGCACTGTTAAAGGCATCTACCTACCAATCTACCGCAACTCGGTTGAAGTCCATAATATCTGAAGGTTTATGTTTAGTGTATGGCCGCGGACAACCCGCATTATCCGCCGCGATTAAACTTTCAGAACACTTGTCAGTGACACTGATACTTGAAGATGCTGATGATATAATTCTCCCCACCGTACTGGATATACCAATTTTTGGCGGTAAAGTGTCCAGCGCAAGTGGCTCTTTCGGCTCGTTTGACATCATCGTCGATCATTATGCTGCGATGCTTCCCTCCTCAAGAGGTGCAATGAACTTCACTCTGAGCAGAGACGACGTGGCAACAAACTTCAGTGTTATCCTCGATTTATCAGGCGGCGCTCCGCTGTTCAGCGGATCTCACCATAGGGATGGTTATAAGCACATCGACGCAAAGGATACCGCAGCAATATCGCAAGCAATTCTAGATTTATCCGGTATGGTTGGCGAGTTTGAGAAACCTATTTATGTGGATTATAATCAGGAAATCTGTGCCCATTCCCGGTCCAAAAAGACTGGCTGTAACAAATGTCTGGATGTCTGTCCTGCGGGCGCAATTAACGACGATGGGGATTATATTGCCGTTGATGCTGGCATATGTGGCGGGTGTGGATCCTGTCATGCGGTTTGCCCGACTGGCGCCGTTAATTATTCGTTTCCCAATCAAAGTGATCTTATAGGCCGGGCACAGTTACTCGTTAAATCCTATCTCGATGCCGGCGGCGAAAATCCCGTACTTCTGGTGCATGATTTTACCTTCGGCAATGACTTGATTGGGGTTATCGCTCGTTATGGAAAGGGTTTACCGGCGAATGTGATACCCTTCGCCGTTCATGCAACCACAATTTTCGGGCATGTGGAAATGGCCGCTTGTTTGACGGCAGGAGCGGTTAAAATACAGATATTGAATGCGCCGCAAAGACAAGATGAATTGTCAGGCTTGCAAACTGAAATTGACCTTTGTAATACGATTATGACGGGCTTTGGGTTTGGGGAACAAAGCCGGATTGAGCTCATTGTTGAAGCAGATCCCGATATTGTAGAAACCCGGTTGCGAAATACGTTCAAGACAGCAACTGGCAAGACAGCAACTGGCAAGACAGTAACTGGATTGTCTGAAGTTTTTTCGGCGGTTGGCACAAAGAGAGAGATTGCCCGGACTATCTTTAATAAACTCAACGATAAATCTGACCGGATCATTGAGATTTTTCCGCTCCCGCAGAATGCGCCTTATGGATTTGTCGATATTAACAAAGAAGCCTGCACGCTTTGCATGGCATGTGTGTCGATCTGTCCGGCAGATGCCATGCGAGATACGCCGGATAAGCCGCAACTCAGATTAGTGGAAAGTGCCTGTGTGCAATGCGGATTATGTGTGAATACCTGTCCTGAATCAGCGTTGACATTATCACCGCGACTAAACCCGTCCACAACGGCATTGCAACCTATTACCTTAAAAGAAGAAGAGCCTTTTAAGTGTATTGAATGCGGAACTCCTTTTGCCACTAAATCAACAATTGATCGCATTTCAAAACAACTGGCAGGTAAGCATTCCATGTTTCAGGATGCCGATCGGGCCCGCCTTATTAAAATGTGTGCAGATTGCCGCGTGGTTTCTCAGGCCAATAGCAAAAATGATCCCTTTGCAGCGGGTAAGCGGCCAAGGATCCGAACCACAGATGATTATTTGAACGCTGAGAAAAAAGGCCTGTCGGTTGATGACTTCCTGATTGACGAATAACCATTAGGATGGATTTTGGGCATGACACAGAGACATTGCCCGGCTTTTAAACTGGGTAAACTGATGCTCGTTCAGAACACCTTCTTTTTTCATATGATTAACATCGCCAAGCCTTTTACTCAAACAGCTGTTTAGGGCCTCATTGTCGGCGCTATCAAGCTGTGTGGAGAGCGGGAGTTGCGCGCTATTGGATGCGGAGAAGTCGTCGCCCCAACCAACAATCATCAGGACAACGATAAGGCCAGAGAATACAAGGGCTATTATTCGAGCGATTGTACTATCCAGAAATGAACGCGTAATGACAGTCATTTTGTTCCTCCCTTGTAACAGATCAATAAATACTTACCCGCGTCTGAGGGGCATATTGGTCAATAAATTCTGCGGTTTCATTTTGAAATGGTTATCTTGACCCATTGCCAATCCCAGATAAATCGGTTTTCCAACGAGGTTTTCCTCAATTTCTTCAGGGTTGAGAAATTCCATACGATACAGCGCAATAATTTGATGTAATTCCTCTTCGCTTAGATTTACGCCCTCATACAAAGCGTTGAGAATGCTGTTCGCCTGGGCATCCAGACCGATATGCCAGGCCCATTTTTCATCTTGAATGGATTGCACGGCCTGAACACGGGTTTCAACACCATGAAAATGACGAACCCACTTTTCGATCACCCGTCCAAGAGCATCGGATGCGGGTTCGGTGAACCTGAAATCAATGGCCATATCAAACTGGTCTGACCGCTCCCAATACTGGTCTTTGTTTGTATCGGACAGAATATCAAGAGTGACTTCCCGTGTCGGTGTTCCGGCTTCATTCAAGAGTTGCCCGAGCCCACCGAAGCCACCATTTTCCGTATACATTTCAACGATTTCATGATCAGCGAGCATAAGCTGTCCATCCCCCGTGGTTACCACCTGTTCTCGGTAAAACAGCTCTGCAGCACGTAAGATATAGGGATCAACTTCATCGGCCAAAATATTACGCAGAATCAAATGAGCCATCTGATCAATAAAAACTGGCGGAGTTGTGATTGCTGACGCCTGAAAAAGCGCTGAATAGGCGGCCTCCAAAGTCCCATGTTGGGCCAGATGATCCCTGAACTTTAAAATAACCTGGTAATTATAGGCGGCTTCTTCATCCTTGATTTCAGTAAGGTCCTGGATACGTATTTCCGAAAAAGGATCCGCCATCAGTTTTTCAAACAAGGCGTGTTCCTGCTTGCAGGAGTCTTCAATGGGATGGATTTCTGGCCGAGTATAGTAGGCACGAAGATAGTCTTCGGTCACATTGAGCCAACCGTCCTGACTTTTGTCCACTAAATGCAGTCCGGCTGATTTCCAAAATTCCCTCATGCGTCATCCACCAATTTTTGTCCTAACAATTCTCTTTTACCCAGAAGCGCGATTTCTGTTTGCAAGAGTATTGACCCAGGCCCGGATTTAAACAGCGCATTGCCTGTTTCATCCAGCCCCAAAATATCTCCGTGCAACAGTTTTCCTTCGTAATGAATGTCCACATTTTCCTTATGGGGAAGGCGTTGCATCCATAATTTATGGATGGCAGAAAACCCCTCTTCTTGCCAATTATTGAGCCAGGAAAGAAAATGCCGCGCCAGGGAATTTAAAAGCTCAGTACGGCTGATATGACCGCAGCCCTCATCCCAAAATGTCGTCCGGTGATAGGTTAATCCAGGGTCAAGATTGAGCGTCTCCGATTTCATCTCGATATCCATGCTTATCACCAGCCAATCCGGTACGCCTGCATCACTCTTCTGAGACGAGATAACAAGGTCAACAGACCCGACCTCACCGTCATTGACCAGCAATGAGGACGGCCAGCTATAAGTCACAGAAATTTCAGGCGGCATGATGGCGCCGGCCGCATCCGTAAAGGCAACCATGGCGGTGTAGAGCATTTCATAACATCGTTCGGCAGGCACCTCCGGCTCCAATATCAGGGCAAATTGCAGGTGATCTTCCCGAGGCGACCAAAACAGATCACCCGCACCTGCAGAGTGTGTTTGTGCAGCCTCAACAGCGATCACCGCAGGATTTTCCGATGGTTCCGTACGATGACCCGACAGGAGTGGTGGAAAAGTTGGGTCTTCCTGCGAATAGGCGATAGAAGCGGGATCAGCCATCCGACAGATCAATTGTTCCTTCAACAACGTGATGAAGATCAACACCTTCCGCCGTCAGAACAATCTTTACGTTCAACGTACCTTTTCCCTGTAAGTCATTTTTACGAACAATTTGCTCAATTTCCTGTTGGGACGTAACGCCAACCTGTTTCAGAAATTTACGCATCGACATATTGAATCCGTCACCCATTTGACTACTTTCCCATTCCCTTATTAATTTAATTAGAATTCTATAATAATTTCAATGAGCTGTCCTCTTCTATTCACATCTAAACGCAGTTTTTTGTCTGGATTCAAAAGTGCTAAAGCTGTCAGATAATCCGCCGGAATATTGATCCGACGATCATTCGCCGATAAGAGCAAATCCCCCGCTTGTATTTCTGCTTTTCTCTCAGGAGAATTTTCAGAGACTGATATCACCTTTGCCGCGAGCGTACCGACCTCTTCCGCTGCAGGGTGTCTCGTTAATCGCAGGCCCGAGCGCGGTCGGTTGATGGTGCCATTATCTTGTAAATCCGCAATAACTTTAGTCACGAGTTGACTGGACACAGCAAAATTGACCCCAATATTTGCATCAGAAGTCTTGGTGAATATTGCAGAGAGCAAGCCAATAAATTGACCCGTGGCATTCACCAAGGCACCGCCGGACATGCCCGGATTAACCGCTGCATCTGTCTGGATGAAGTCTTCTATTTCATTAAAGCCGACACCGGATCTTTCAATCGCTGAAATGACACCACATGTAACGGATAAACCGAGCCCAAAGCTATTGCCAATCGCGCAGCTTTTGTCGAATAGATGGACTGTTTTAGCAATCGCAAGGGGCGGGAGAGGGAGTGGAATTTCCAATAAAGCAATGTCGGTACTGACATCACGGGCAATAATAGTTGCACGCATTATCTGTCCGCTTGCTGTTCTGACATAAACCTTTTTAGATTGTCCAAGAATATGATCCGCCGTAACTATTGTTCGTCCGTCACCGATGACAACACCGGATCCTTCAGGTTCTTGCAGCCGGCGGGAGTCTTTTGGCCAAACTGGCAATAGGCTGACAACAGAGTTCATGGCGCGAATGAGTGGATCAGCCTTAGAGATCTCCTGGGCGCCAGCACCTCCCACAGAGAGAAACGCTGCTGTCAGAAAAATCACAAATTTATATCCAACGATTGACTTCATTTGCTCAAACGGACTGAACCATTTAACGAACTGAATGCAGTAGACGATGAATTGTCAGAACTGAGAAGAATGCCCCCCGCAACAGTACTGATTGCTACCATTAGAATAATCCCGATTAAAACGGACTTCATTGTTCTTTCTCCTGCGTTGCACTATTGGTTGCTCTTTTTAAAAAGTTGATAAGTTCATCACGCCGTTCAACATTTTTCAGGCGCTGAACAGGCATTTTACTTCCGGGCGTCAATATATCGGGTCCCTCGTCAAAAAGCTGACCAATTGTTCTCTCGTTCCAGATAATTCTAGATTTCAACAGCGCATCTGAGTATCGATATCCGGGGACGGTGCCCGCTTTTCGGCCAAATAATCCGAATAAAGTCGGTCCAGCACGGTTTTTACCGTCTGCATGCAGAGTATGACAAATGCTGCACTTCCGTTGGAATTCGATCTCTCCCAGGTCATCCCTGTTTATGACTTGAAAACGACGAGGATATTTACTTTGTATGGATTTGAAAACAGCAGGGGAGACCTGCCAGTGAAGGGCAAAGTCATCCAGACCCACATGATAAATATGACGTCCAGCAGGAGTGAAATCCAGATCCCAAATTGGGCCGTAAGCGGCGGGCATTTTCTCTACTTCTTTTGCACTTAATGCGTCATAAACATGAATGATCCCGTCGCCGCCGCCAACGGCCAACAAAGATCCATCCGTAGAAAGTTGAAGGGAGAGGACGGGCTCATCATACAGATCCAAAACATGTCTTAATTTGGCGGCTGCAATATTTACCTCTCCCAGGGTTCCATCACTGGATCCAAAAAAAAGAGTTCTGCCATCGGATGAAAGTTCAATGACATTAATGCCCCAACCATGTTTATAGAGGGGCCGGATAAAATCTCCGCTCTGGATTGAATACAAACGAATAACGCCATCATTTGCTGCTGTATATAGAAACTCACCATCGTTTGAAAACTCGACAGAGTTGACGTTACCCCGATGGTTTCGCAAAATTTTCTCTTCTCTCAATTCCTTTAAATTAATCAGCCTTGCGGTTTGGTCCCAACGGGCGATAGCTGCATACTGTTCATCAGGGGATATTTTTACATCGAGGACTTTATCGGGTGATCCTTGCAATCGACTGATCAGGGATCCGGTCGTCAAGTCCCAAATTCCAATTGATCCATCATCACTTACGGAAACTGCTTTTGTCTCATTGTCGAAAAAAGCGACGTCATTTACGGCGCCGGTATGCCCGATTAACCTGTGGAGCGGCTGTCCGGATTTCCCAGTCAACTGCCAATAAATAATCGAATAGTCGAAGGAGGCCGTCAAAGCGAACTTTCCGTCCCGACTGAGAGTAATTGCCTTAATCGGGCCTCCATGTCCAACGAGGCGAGAGGGGATAGGTTGGGTGTCTGCAGTGCGTTCCTGCGCGATGGCGCCATTTATACAGACAAGCCAGGCTAGAAGACAACAGAAAACAAAACCACCAAAAACTGTCTGGTTTTGTGCATCATGTCGTTTCATGAAAGCTAAATCTTAATCCTGGTTTTTATTCAGCAGGTTGCGACGTCGGGTGTTCTTGGGTTTTTTCGGGGGTTTCGTTCTCAACCTCTTCAACCCATAAATCGTGGTGTTCTTTCGCCCAGTTGAGATCAACTTCACCGGACGTCATTGCGCTGATCGCCCCTTGCATGCCGATGGTTCCAATATAGATGTGGGCCAGAACAATAACGATCATGACACCTGCCATAATGATATGCCAGAGACTGGCATATTGCTGTTCTTGAACGGCGGCAAGATTGGTCGGGAAGTCGGTCCAAAAAATGGCGTTGCTAAGCTCAAAGGATGCAGAAAACATGCTTGTTGTGAAGGGGTAGAGGAGGGCCCAACCGGACAGAGCAATTGAAGTACCACACAAAATTATAAGCCAGAAAAGAACTTTCTGCCCAGCATTAAATTTATAGGCAGAAGGATGCCCCTTGCCGAACATTCCGCCGCCGCGCAGAAACCAGATAACATCCTCCCGTTTGGGAATGTTATGGGCAATCCAAAGAACGGCCACCCATATCAAGGCAGCAATGAACGCAAAGGCAACAAAGCTGTGAATATATTTACCGAATATCGCCAGATCTGAAAAGGCCTGTTTGCCAATCAACGGGATGAGTGCCTGGCGCCCATATAGCAGATTAAGGCCGGTAAGGGCGAGGATGATAAAACTGGATGCCAGCAGCCAGTGTCCCGCTCGTTCAAGGAGTGAAAAGCGAAGAATCGTTTTCCCTGAAAAGCCCCCATCAATCTGGATCCGCCCGCGTAACGCAAAAAACAAGGACAAAAGGACCAATATTCCCAGAATTGATAATATTACATATTTCCCAACGGTTTGCGTCCGGGTCTGCCACCAATCATTGCCCTCTGCCTGTATCAGCAAACCGTGTTGCTGATTGACCCCGGCAACAGATCCTTGTGCTCCCTGCCTCAATTGACGCCAATAATCTGCGTCAGAAGTATTGCCGAGTGTACCCCCCGGAACATTCCCCTGAAGGACCAGCGGTTTCTGTTGGGATTGGGCTGCAGCATGTTGGAATGCGAAAAAAGCGGCGAAGATCAAAAAGCAGATAAACCAAATCATTTTCAAAAAGTGTTTCGGTCTTCTGTCATCAGAGATATCAGTGGGTAAATCATACATGTAGGTATCTCCTTCACTCAATCGCTCTAACAAAAATATAGCAACCTAACGCGTGCATGAATGCTCATTAACGCTTGCATAATAACATTCGTATCGCTTCGCTCCGATCCAGGATCAACAAAAAGGCGACCTTCGATAAGCCGCCTTTTTGACACGAACTGAGAAGAAATAAATCTGACCAAACAGATTATTTCTTCCAATTTAGGCAGCCGGATTATTATCCACCGACTTTGGTCCCATAAGCAGTACCCCAACCCCAGGCACCGGCACCAAACCCGCGAGAAACAACCCGTTCACGATAGACTGTCGAGACTACATCTCCGTCGCCCGCAAGGAGTGCTTTTGTTGAACACATTTCAGCGCAAAGAGGTAATTTTCCTTCCGCCAGACGGTTGCGGCCGTATTTCAAGAATTCAACAGATGAATTGTCTTCTTCAGGGCCACCAGCACAGAAGGTGCATTTGTCCATTTTACCGCGAGAGCCAAAATTGCTGGCTTGCGGGAATTGCGGCGCTCCAAACGGACAGGCGTAGAAACAGTAACCACATCCAATACACAAATCTTTGGAATGCAGCACAACCCCATCTTCTGTCTGATAAAAGCAATCCACTGGACAAACGGCCATACAGGGCGCATCCGAGCAATGCATACACGCAACGGATATGGATCGTTCACCCGGTTTCCCGTCATTGATTGTCACCACACGGCGACGATTGACGCCCCAGGGAACTTCATGTTCATTTTTACA
>JAESPT010000373.1 GCA_016765515.1 Sneathiella sp.
GCATCGGTTATCAATACCGCAATTGAAGCGGGAACCGGTAAAGATGTGGGCGGCCATGTTGTCGCTCTGTTTAAAGATGATGGGGAGATAACAGACGGTACTGTCATCACGGCCTCTGCGGAGCAGACAATACCGGCAGAGATCACCGCTCAACAGAATGCTGCTGTACATGCCATTCAAACAGAGACACCTCATCAAACTCAGCCACAAATTACAAAAGCCGCGTTTGATGTTGGTATACAGGGCATACTCCCTTCTGAAAAAACTCTGCCTGGAACAAACCCCCAACTCTTTATGGGATTGGAATGGAAAGGCAAAGCGCCCGATATCCATAAAAATATTGAAAATGCTGGTTCCTTGCAGGGTGAAAGCCTGACGGAAGATCAATTGTCCCAGATTTTGGGAAGCTTCCGGGTAGATAAGGTTAGCAGAAAGTCTCTCCCTTCCATAAAAGCCACGCGCACCTCTATGCCGCAAGTGAAGCAAGAGGTTCAAAATGTCACTGCCATCTACGAGAAGCAGACAAAGATACATAAATCAGACTTGGTTATTAGCGACAGTTTTGACTATCTTACTCAACTGATCTAGAGGCGAAACCACAATTCAGGTATCTGCGCTTTTTAACTTTTTACCTAAATTATTAAATTTCAGTTGCGTAACAACGAGGCCGCCGAGAATTAGTGCCAACCCTATATAGGTTTGCTGAACCGGATGTTCGGCCATAAAAAAGTATCCCCAGACGACACCGAGGACTGGATTTATGTAGTTGTTGAGCGAGACGAAAGTCGCTCCGACACGCATGATCAGAAAAAATAATATCAGGGTGGCAATTGCCGTTGGAAAGACACCCAGCATGGCCAGAGCGAGCAGGGAATCCGTGCTGGGCGACAATGTCCATGGCTTATCCAGATACAGCGTAATCGGCACAGCAATCACGCTGGCAACAATCAGAACCCCGGCTGCTCTTGAGGAGGGATCCATATCTGGCATATGGCGCGCCGTAAAACCGGCGCTGACATAACAAATAGCGCCAAGAACAATGGCCAGCTGACTAAGCGCCCCGACACCAAGATCGAACAGGGATTCAGGGCCGATCAGGACAATTATACCCAAAAATCCGGTGATAACCCCGAGAAAGCGGACAAACGTCAGTTTTTCGTCCCTCGTCACAACATGACCGATCATAAAGGCAGCAAGCGGCGCCGAGGCAATCAGGATAGAGGCGACGGAGCTATCAATGGTCAGTTCCGCCCAACTGATCAGAAAAAAGGGAATGGCATTGCCGATCAGTCCGATAATGAAAAAGAAGATCCAGCTTCTTTTATCCCGCGGCAGAGACATCCCCCTTATTTTCATAAAAAGATAGAGCGCAACGGCTGCGATAAGCATTCTTCCCGAGGCGACACTCATCGGTGTCACAGTTTCAACTGCAATTTTTATGAAAAGAAAACTGGAACTCCACATCAGGGAAAGTGCGACAAGAGCCAGATAGTCGAGAGGTTGCGCTTTAATACTCATACTTCTTACCGAAAATAAAGTGGACCTGATCAAATGGCGGATTAAACTACACGGATGCATATGAAGGTCAAAGCCCTTAAAGGGCATTCGGGCGAATTAAGCTTTTCTGGACGGCACTATACCTGCGCTCTGGGTAAATCCGGGGTCACTCTGGACAAGAGAGAAGGGGATCACGCCTCCCCTGCCGGGCTCTATCCCTTAAGATCCGTTTATTATCGCGCCGACAAAATGGAACGCCCTGTAACCTCCCTGCCCTGCAAAAAAATCAGCAGAATGGACGGTTGGTGCGATGATCCGGCCAGTGAGGCCTATAATGTCCTCATCACCCTGCCTTTTGCCTCCGGTCATGAAACCTTATGGCGAGAGGACGACCTTTACGATCTGATTGTTGTTCTTGGACATAACGACACGCCCCCCATTCCCGGTCTCGGAAGTTGCATTTTCATGCATATTGCAAATGGCAACTATGAAGGAACAGAAGGTTGTATTGCCCTGGTAAAAAAGGACTTGCTGGAGCTCCTCGCTCTGGTCAGTCCTGATACACAGATAGAGATTATACCCTGAACTGTAATCGTGCAGAGTATCACCCTGTTCGCCGTATTTGTCGGTTTGAGGAAACTTCGGGTAAAGCTCAGTTCTCCCGGATATTGGAGAGGAAACCTTCGACTTCTGATCGCAAAGAGTCTGATTTCTCAATGAGATCTTGAGAGGCTTCAAGGACTGAGGAGGAGACTTTGCCGGTTTCCTGGGCAACTTGAGTGACCCCTTGTATGTTGGCGGCGACATCCCGGGTGCCGGAGGACGCTTTTTCAATATTCACGGCAATCTCTTGTGTTGCAACCCCTTGTTCTTCAACGGCACTCCCGATGGAAGTGGCTATTTCTTCAATTTGTGAAATCCTCTTGAAAATGGATTCAAGCGCGCCAACGGCTTTTTTTGTCGAACCCTGAATTTCGGTGATCTGGGTCTTGATGTCCTCTGTTGCTTTTCCGGTTTGGGTGGCAAGGTTTTTCACCTCCGCCGCGACAACCGCAAATCCCTTCCCGGCATCTCCGGCTCTGGCCGCCTCAATAGTGGCGTTTAAAGCAAGAAGATTTGTCTGTTCGGCGATGTCGTTAATCAGGGCAATAACCTGCTCGATTTGCTGGGCTCCCGCGTCAAGGCTATGGACAATTTCCTGGGTTCGTGTGGCCTCAGCAACCGTTTTACTGACAACTTCCGAAGATCGAGAGACTTGGCGGGAAATTTCCTGAATAGACTGGGAGAGTTCTTCCGTTGCGGCGGCGACTGTTTGAACACTCACCGACGCTTCTTCCGCACTGGCAGCAACATTGGATGATCGGCTATTTGTCTCGTCTGCCGCCGTTTGCATAGACTCTGCTGATCCATGCATTTGGGTTGCTGTGTCCAAAATGGATTTTGTTGAACTGAAGACACTGGATTCAAAGGCGTTGGCTAACTTTTCAAGAAGCTCCTGTTTTTCGACTTTTGATTGGGCGTCGAGGTCTTTCTGTCTCTCGTTCGCCTCGAGGATTTCCTTACTTTTAGTGTTGATTTCGTCGGCTTGTTTTTGAGATTCCAGACTTTTCAGGCGAAGCTCTTCCGTCTGCTGTTTCATCTCTTCTGTATTTTTAAGAGCGACCGCTTCTCCGTGGACCGCTTTTAGCATGGCGTCAAAAATTGCTTTCGACAGCATAAGGGCCAAGACGCCGCCGCTCAACCACCAGACAGAGAGGGTTACCTGAAACGGCAGGGCGCTTATAAAGTCCGGTTTTCCTGACCAAATTTCAGGGGTGAAAAAAGCAAAACCGTAGGAGCCGATA
>JAESPT010000374.1 GCA_016765515.1 Sneathiella sp.
ATGGTTTTCAAAAAATCCACGACGGTCACTGAGTTGACCAAATCTGCATCCAAAGTAACGGCGGCGTTCAAGGACAAGAAGGGCAAAATTTCCGAAGATACCTTTGATCGGGTGATCATGGCGGTTGGTATTGTCGGCAATGTTGAAAATATCGGACTTGAAGGCACAAAGATCAAAGTCGATCGCACCCATATCGAAGTGGATGAGTTTTCCCGAACAGGAGAGCCTGGTGTTTACGCCATTGGTGATCTGACGGGTCCGCCGTGGCTGGCTCATAAAGCCTCCCACGAAGCGGTGATCTGCGTTGAGAAACTTGCCGGATTAAAAAATATTCACCCCCTTGTGACGTTAAACATTCCAGGATGTACCTATTGTCATCCCCAAGTGGCGTCTGTTGGCCTCACTGAAGAGGCGGCGAAAGCCAAAGGATATTCACTGGAAGTTGGCAAATTTCCGTTTATGGGGAATGGTAAAGCAATTGCGCTTGGTGAACCGGAAGGTTTAATAAAAACAATCTTTGATGCAAAAACCGGCGAAATGCTGGGGGCTCATATGATTGGCGCAGAGGTAACAGAGTTGATTCAAGGCTACGGCATTGCTAAAACTCTAGAGACAACGGAGCAGGAACTGATGCATACAGTCTTCCCGCATCCAACATTGTCCGAGATGATGCATGAATCTGTTCTTGATGCATTTGGAAAAGTAATCCATATGTAGCCAGTGGGCAGTTGTTTAAATAAGTAGATTGGCACCGTGATGACAGAGACAGCACAGATCCAGCAACAACGGGTTCGACATCCAGAGAAAGCGCGCAAGCCGGATAATCCGATTAAGCGCAAACCTCACTGGATTCGTGTGAAGGCGCCGATGTCCCGCCAGTTCAATGAAACACGGGACCTGATGCGGGACTTGAACCTGACCACTGTGTGTGAGGAAGCTTCTTGCCCTAATATTGGCGAATGCTGGTCGAAGAAACATGCGACTATGATGATCCTGGGCAGTGTCTGTACCCGGGCGTGCGCATTTTGTAACGTGGCAACCGGCAAACCGGATGCCGTTGATGCGTTTGAGCCTTTCAATGTGGCAAAAGCCGTCAAGACCCTGGGGCTTAATCATGTGGTGATTACATCTGTCGATCGGGACGACTTGAAAGACGGCGGTGCCCAGCATTTTGCCGATGTTATTCAGGCAATTCGGGAAGCGTCGCCTCATACAACAATTGAAGTTCTGACTCCGGATTTTCTCAAAAAAGACGGGGCGCTTGAAATTGTCGTCGCCGCTAAACCAGATGTGTTTAACCATAATCTGGAAACTGTTCCAAAGCTTTATACAACGGTGCGTCCGGGCGCGCGGTATTTCAATTCCCTGCGTATACTGCAGCAGGTGAAAGAAATTGATCCCAATATGTTTACCAAATCTGGTCTGATGGTTGGTCTCGGTGAAGAGAATGAAGAAGTTCTGCAGGTTATGGACGATATGCGGGTTGCTGATATTGATTTTCTGACCATTGGCCAGTACTTGCAGCCGACCATCAAACATCACGGGCTGGATCGGTTTGTAACACCTGATGAATTTGCTACATTTGAGAAACAAGCGTATGCAAAAGGCTTTTTGATGGTCTCGTCCTCACCGCTGACCAGATCCAGCCACCATGCTGGAGAAGATTTCGTTAAATTGCGGGCCGCGCGGGAAAAGGCCCTGTCCAAATAAGTTTGTTACAGTTGAGTATCTGATGCCGACACATGCCGAACAACGTATCTTGCCGTATACACCATCGCAGCTTTTTGAGCTGGTAGCGGATGTTGAAAAATATCCTGAATTTCTGCCGTGGTGCGTTGGTGTTCGGATCAAGGAAAAAACCGAGACTCTCATTCTTGCTGATTTGGTGATCGGCTTTAAGATGTTTCGAGAGCGATTTTCCTCCCGGGTGACGTTGGATGCCGGTAAGCTGCGTATTGATGTGGAATATATGGACGGACCGTTCAAATATCTCAACAACCATTGGATTTTTGAACCGCATCCGCAAGGCTGTAACATTGATTTCTTCGTCGATTTTGAATTCAAATCAATTATTTTGCAAAAAACCATCGGGCTGTTGTTCAATGAAGCCGTTCAGCGCATGATCGCCGCATTCGAGCATCGCGCTGATGAAATTTACGGCGTCGTAGAAGATGGAAAATCGCCGGTGAGCCAATAATTCAGGCGAACCATCTCCCCCAGATACCGATCCCTATCATTAACAGGCAGCAAAACAAACCGGTTATGGGAACCCACAGCTTGGTGGAATACGCATTGAAATTAGGAATTTCGATACCTCCCCATTTCTGCCGGATCAAAGAGAAATTGATCAAGGCAAACAACAACAATGTTAATCCGGAAGCGATCTCTGCAAGTGTTATGAGAGAAATCGTGTAAATCAGCGAACCAACAACTCCCATTAAGGCCAGAATGGCAAATTGAGCCGTTTTGGTAACCTTGTTCATTGACATAAAAATATGCGGAAGGCGGCCAGTAAGGGCCAGATTAAAAATGACTTTTGAAGCCCTGAAAATTTGCAAGGCTGCCCCATTTATCAAAAGCAGGACAACCAGTGAATTAAAGAAGATGTTTACCTGGACAGATGCACTCTGAACCGCCAGGGAAAACGGTGCATCAGAGGCGGCAAGGGAAATTAGCGGAGTAATTAAAATCAGTAAGCTGGATATAAGGAGGAATAAGAATAAAGTAAGAATAATAACGGTAATCAATCCGTAAGGGACAGTCAGCTTGGGGGATTTAATCTTGTCAGGCATGTTCGTTACGTCGTTGAGCCCGATAAAGGGGAGAAAAGCGAAAAAGCTCCCTAAAAAAATGCCCTTCCAAGCAGACCACTGCATTGGCGGAATGAGGTTATCCACGTTGGATAGAAGAGCGGGATCCGACCTAATTCCGTAAAAAAGAAAAAAGACTATTCCTGTTATAGTTCCTATCCCCATGAGGAAAACACTTGCTGAAAAATTTAACAGACCTGCTAGGGCAATAACACTGACAGCTAAAAACACGCCGCCCAGAATTATTTTAGAGGGCAGAAACGGCATTAAGTTCTCTGAGTAAGCGGCTGCTCCCATTACTAAAAGTGCGGCTGTGGCAATGCCGGTGAGAATAACCAGAATTCCGGTAATTATTGTGAGTGGGGAAATGCCGAATGCTTCATCCGCATAAGACATTTCACCGCCTGCCAGGGGATGGCGGGTCGCAAATTCAGCATAGGAGAAGGCGGTTAGTCCGATCGTAATGGCTGGCAGGATAAAGGTGAGGGGACTATATAACCCCGCTTTTGATGCTGTAATACCGAGAATTGTGAAGAGGGATGCACCAATGGACAAGGATAAACCGTAGATAACAAACAGCGGAAAATTCATCCACTTTTTTGGCCCTGGTTTCGTTGGTTTTTTTTCGGTCACCCTATACTCCAAAAGAAATGATTTCTTCTTAAGGACGTGTCAGCGGATGATTTATGACGCTTTATTAAATTTGATCTCGGGGTAGCGCTTTACATATTCGAGACCTTTGTAGGTTTCCTTAGTATTACTCTTCGTAACCGGTTCCGGATTTAGCTTTTCGCAGGTGCGAAATGCCG
>JAESPT010000375.1 GCA_016765515.1 Sneathiella sp.
GACGAACCGATTTCGAATTTTGACAATTTTTGCAATTTTCTCAGTCCCAGAGATTTCCCTGAATTTGATCTCTTGATCCCAGCCTCAGACTCCTCTTCGTATTCCTCGTCCTCTTCTTCAACGTCTTCACTATCGCCGATTATCCCATTAATGGTTACCCGTTTTTCAGATATCATCGCCTGAGCTTTTGCCCTGCTGTCAGCAAGGCCGCGCTTGAGCATTTCCATATCCAGTCTGTTATAGGGGTCTGCCATCCGTTAAACCTTATAGCGCGGATAAATTGGATGCATTTTGAGATTTATGGTTTAACGCTGCCAGGGCCACATCCAAAATCTGACGACTGTTTAAACCTGCAATATCATACATTATTTCAGGTTTATTTTGATCGATAAAGAGATCAGCCATGCAAATTGGACGAACCTTAATTCCCGCATCTAATAGTCCGTTCATTGCCAGATACTGCAGAACATGGCTTCCGAAACCGCCAACGGATCCTTCTTCAACTGTGATAAGAAGTTCGTGAGTTTCAACAAGATTGCGGATCATTTCTTCATCCAGTGGCTTGCAAAATCGTGCATCTGCCACGGTGGTAGAATGTCCCATTGCATCAAGAGTTTCCGCCGCTTTTAGAGCCTCACTCAATCGGGTTCCAAAAGAGAGAATGGCAATTTTTCCGCCCTCCTTTATTATTCGGCCCTTCCCAATTTCTAGAACTTCGCCTTTTTCAGGCATGTCTAGGCCAACTCCTTCACCGCGAGGATATCTGAAAGAACAGGGCCCCTCATTATAGGCTGCTGCTGTTGCTACCATATGCTTGAGTTCAGCTTCGTCTGCCGCCGCCATAACCACCATGTTGGGCAGGGTTGCGAGGAAAGTTGTGTCAAAAGACCCGGCATGGGTCGCACCGTCTGCGCCAACAAGTCCCGCCCGATCAATTGCGAAGCGAACCGGCAGGTTTTGAATAGCGACGTCATGGACAACCTGATCGTAGGCGCGCTGAAGAAATGTAGAATAAATAGCAACAAATGGTTTCAGCCCTTCTGTCGCCATGCCAGCTGCAAAGGTAACGGCATGCTGCTCAGCGATGCCAACATCAAAGCAGCGGCCTGGAAGTTCCTGATTGAATAAGTCCAGTCCAGTACCGTCCGGCATTGCTGCGGTGACGGCGACGATTTTTTCGTCTTTGCGCGCTTCCTCAATCAAGCTTTGAGCAAAAACTTTGGTATAGGACGGAGCATTCGGAGTGGCTTTTGCCTGGGCGCCGGTTATCACATCAAATTTAGAGACGCCGTGATACTTGTCCGCAGCGGCTTCAGCTGGCGGGTACCCTTTGCCTTTTTGAGTGACGCAATGGATTAATATTGGCCCATTCTCAGCATCTCTCGCATTCTTTAAAACGGGGATTAAATGCTCAAGATTATGACCATCAATGGGCCCAACATAGTAAAAGCCGAGTTCCTCAAAAAGTGTACCGCCGGTGACCATGCCGCGCGCAAATTCCTCTGCCCGCTTTGCGGTACGCTCTAGTGGATCGGGGAGTTTCGACGCGATCTGCTTCATCAATTCACGCAGACTGCGATAAGAACGACCGGATAACAACCGGGATAAATAAGCACTCATGGCACCAACCGGCGGTGCAATGGACATATCATTGTCATTTAGAATAACTATTTGGCGACTATCCATCGCCCCTGCATTATTCATGGCTTCATAGGCCATTCCGGCACTCATGGCGCCATCACCAATGACAGATATTACATTGTTTCTTCGTCCTTGAAGATCTCGTCCGACGGCCATGCCCAGTCCGGCTGATATAGACGTTGATGAATGTGCCGCGCCAAAGGGATCATATTCACTTTCACTGCGTTTAGTAAAACCGGAGAGGCCGCCAGCTTGCCGCAACGTGCGAATTCGGTTCCGTCGACCTGTCAGGATTTTATGGGGGTAACATTGATGGCCAACATCCCAAATTAGTCGATCTGTTGGTGTATTAAATACATGATGGATCGCTACGGTCAATTCCACGACACCAAGACCCGCACCAAGATGCCCGCCGGTCACAGATACGGCGTCAATTGTTTCCGATCTTAATTCGTCAGCCAATTGGATAAGTTGCTCAATAGATAACTGACGCATGTCCTGCGGTAGCATTACCTGATCCAATAGGGGGGTGGTTGATTTATCTGTCACAGTCTGGCCCGTCGTTACATATTGCGTTTCACGGTGAATATCGCAGCGTCCTGCAATAAATCGGCACTTCCTTTAAAACAGGAAAGGTGAGAAATAGCTTGGTTGGATAACATATTCGCGTGAATTTTTGCTTTCTCAATCCCGAGCAATGAGACGAACGTAGCCTTTCCAGCATCGCTGTCTTTTTGAGCTGCTTTTCCCATCTCGTCACTTTTACCTTCAACATCCAATATGTCATCAGCAATTTGAAAAGCCAGCCCCAAATCATGTGCAAAGGCACGGATGGCCGTGATTTGACCGGGAGACGCATGGCCGAGAATTGCACCCGCTTCACAGGCAAACGTGATCAGAGCACCCGTTTTTAGCTGTTGAAGTCGGGTTATCGTTGCCATGGAAATATCATCGCCGTTAGCGTAGATATCCATTGTTTGTCCGCCAACCATGCCGCGAACGCCAACAGCTTGTGATAATTTCAAGACCAATGAGGCACGGACACCGGCAGACGGGTGCGTTTTTGGATCTGCTAGAATTTCAAAGGCAAGAGCCTGAAGAGCATCTCCTGCAAGGACAGCGACGGTTTCATCAAATTTTTTGTGAACGGTGGGGACACCTCGGCGAAGGTCATCATCATCCATACAGGGAAGGTCATCATGGATAAGAGAATAGGTGTGCATGATTTCAAGAGCCGCGGCCACCCTGACCGAATACTCTCGTGCCACATCGAATAAATCGGCACATTGAATGACAAGGAAAGGGCGCAGACGCTTGCCGCCGGATAGCACAGCATATCGCATCGCTTCATATAACTGTTGTTCAAGACCAGACGATTCAGGCAGATATTGATCAAGTTCTCTTTCCATCAATTCTGCGGTTTGGCGCAAGGCTTTTGCGAATTTTACTTCCATGCAACTTATACTCAGTTTGTCAGGCCCGAAAGGGCCGGTCTGTGGAGTTACTCTACGTTTGCAGGCTGAACGGAAAGGGTGCCGTTCTGGTTGACAATTTTGTCTACTCTTTCCTGAGCCGATCGCAATCTATTATCACAATGTTGCTTGAGAAGTGAGCCGC
>JAESPT010000376.1 GCA_016765515.1 Sneathiella sp.
GCCGGCCTTCCATCACCTGGACAACGCCGTCGATGACCAGATCAGCCGGTGATTTCTCCAGAATACTCTTTCCTTCATATTCAATGGAGCCTTTCGTAACCTCCCCGCGCTCAGAGCGGAGGAGGTTAGAAACGGATTTCAAAGTGGTCGTCTTACCGGCGCCATTGGCCCCAAGAATTGAGACAATACTACCCTCGGGAACCTCTAACGAGACACCCTTCAGAACAAGGATAACATGGTCGTAAATGACCTCGATATTATTAACCTTGAGAAGTGGTTGGCTTGGCTCATTCATACGTAAGACTCACTCTTTAAAGTTCACTCAAAACGTTAGCTGCAAGAAACAGCACTAACACCTTTTTCTTTCAGGTATTTAGCTGCAGATTTTTCCATTGCTGGAATTACGAGATCGTTCATTGGCTTAATGTATTCAGAAACGATATTCCATTTCTTGCCATCCCATTGCTGGATAAAAACTCCGCCGCCACCAATATGGTCGTTACAAGAAATTTTCAAGTTTGGACCCAAACCCTTCATTCCCAATGATGCAGCTGTTGCGTCTGTCATATTTACATTTTCCAGACCCCAACGGAGTTGTTCAGAGCTAACTGATTTAACACCAAATTCTTTCTGTGCATTCAGGATGGCGTGGTGGATAAAGACCTGCGTAACAACGGCACGGTTGTAGAGAACCTGACCGACATTTTCTTTGCCTTTACCTTTTCCCTTGCCATAAACGTGAGTCAGAATGTCCTGAATTACAGGAAAGTCTGTACCCGCAGCAGAGAAAGTTGCGCTTTTGTAACCAATAGCTGCTTTACCGGCTGGAACAGTATCCTGTTCAGCACCGGACCACCAGTTGCCGATAAAGTGATCGATTGGGAATCTGATGTTAGCCGCTTCTTTAATGGCGGACTGGTTCATCACACCCCAGCCCCACATAACAATGTAGTCAGGTTTTGCGCGGCGGATCTGCAACCAAGTGGCTTTTTGCTCGATACCAGGGAACGTTACTGGATATTCTTTCAGCTTGAAGTCGAATTTCTCAGACATTGTGCGGAAAATCGGCAGAGATTCCTTACCATAAGCAATATCAAGATAAACAAGAGCAATCGTCTTGCCCTTCATTTTTTCGATACCACCTTCTTGGGAAGCCATATATTTCATGATGCCGGTTGATTGGCCCCAATAATTCAGCGCCATTGGGAAAACATAAGGGAATGCAGAACCGATACCCGCGTCAGAACGGCCGTAACCCATTGTCAAAAGCGGGATTTTGTCTTTGCGTGTCCGGTCAGCTAGGGCATATGTTACGCCTGTGCTGTAGGGCTGATAAACCAGAGCACCACCATGTTTCTTCTTGGTACGCTCATAACATTCAACGCCGCGGTCTGTATTATAACCAAACTCACATTCTTCGACGATCACTTTGGCTCCGCCAACACCGCCATCACGTTCGTTGATCATTGCCCAGTAATCAACAGCACCATTGGCTGTCGGAATGCCGCCTGGGGCAAATGGACCGGTGCGATAAACCAATTTTGGCAGATACAGAGACTCTTCAGCCAGCGCCGGCGCCGATACGGCGAATGGAGCAGCCAGAACGGCGACTCCCAATGCACCGAGTACAAATTTCCTTAAACTCATTTTATTCCTCCCAGAAATACTCTTGTTGTTACTGCGATTAAATTCGCCAAGAGATAAAACACTGTCACTTTCACTCAACCAGAGTAACTCTGACCGGCTTTTGGCAACAGATCAATATGGAAACGGCCAGGACCTCAGTTTTTCCTTACCGATAGACCATAATCTTGCAAGTCCATGTGGCTCAACAATCAAGAAGAAGATGATCAGTGCACCAAAGATCATGAACTCCATGTGAGAAATCATATCAACCCCAATGTCCCAGCCGATCATTGGCGGAACATTACTCAGGAAAATCGGCAAAAGCGTAATAAAGGCCGCTCCGATAAAGGAGCCGATAATGCTTCCCATACCGCCGATAATAACCATGAACAGGATCGCAAAGGAACGGTTAATACCGAACGCTTCCGGCTCCACTGTTCCAAGATGAACAAAGGCCCATAAGGCACCTGCAACACCGCAGAAGAAAGAACTGACAGCAAAGGCGGAGAGTTTCGTATGCAAGGGTCTAAAACCAATGATTTCAGCGGCAATATCCATGTCACGAATGGCCATCCAGCCACGGCCAATATGACTGCGTACAAGATTTTTTGCGGCAAGTGCCATAACAGCGACAAAGCTCAATGTGAAGATATATTTCTCACCCGGTGAATCAAACAGATATCCCATAACTTCGAGTGGAGGCGCCGTGATAATACCGGACGGGCTGTAATTGGTAAACCAACCAAATTTCACCAGAACCCATTCAATAAAGAACTGAGCTGCCAGTGTCGCAACCGCGAGATAAAAGCCCTTAATCCGCAGACTTGGAATACCGAACATGACGCCGACTAAGGCAGCGACCACACCCGCCAATAATATTGTGACAACAAGGGGTATCGTTGTTTCTGCACCGCCAATAGCGATGGAGAAAGTCGCAAATTTATAGGCAGCAAAAGCACCGACTGCCATGAAACCACCGGTTCCAAGGGAAATCTGACCCGCATAACCCGTCAGGATATTCAACCCAATCGCCGCAAGCGCAAGGATCAGGAACGGCGTCATTATTGCACTGATAAAATATTCACTTGTCAGAAGAGGAATACCAATAAAGGCAACCAGCAACATCAGGCCAACGCCAACTCTGTCCTGCAAGATTGGAAAGACAGCCTGGTCTTCCTTATAAGAGGATTTGAACTGTCCTGCTTCACGATAAAACATCTACCTTAAACCCTCTCAATAATCTTTTCGCCGAAGAGACCTTGCGGACGGAACAGAAGGAAAACCATCGCCAGCATATAGGCGAACCAGTTTTCAATGGCGCCACCAACAAATGGGCCAATATAAATTTCTGCAAGCTTCTCACCGGAGCCGATGATAAGACCACCAACGATAGCGCCCGGAATTGACGTGAAACCACCCAATATTAAGACTGGAAGTGCTTTCAACGCTAAGAGTGTCAGACTGAACTGAACACCCAGTTTCGAACCCCACATGATCCCGGCGACAAGTCCAACAAGACCGGCAACGGACCAAACAATGATCCAAATCGTGCGAAGAGAAATACCAACAGACAGGGCTGCTTGGTGGTCATCGGCAACAGCCCGAAGAGCGCGTCCAATTTTCGTCTTGTTAAAGAAGAGCGCCAAAGCCAGAACAAGTGCACCCGCGGTGAAACCAGCAACAAGCTCAAGCTTATCAATGAAGATTCCGCCCATATCAAAACTGCCTGTTGGCAGCCCGACATCCATCACCTTGATGTCACTGCCCCAGAGCGTCTGACCAAATCCATCCAAAAAGAAGGTGATACCAATCGTCGCCATGAACAGGATGATCGGCTCCTGATTGACCAGTTTCCCCAGAACAAATTTTTCAACGCACCAGGCAAGAAGGACCATAACGGCGATGGCCATAACAAACGCAACTGTCCAGTGGACACCAAGAAGTTCTTGGAAACCGACAAGGCTCAGCGCTGCGAACAGCATCATTGCACCTTGTGCGAAATTAAAGACACCGGATGCCTTAAAAATCAAAACAAAACCAAGGGCCACTAAAGAATAGAGGGATCCTGTCAACAATCCGCTGATCAAGACCTCTAAGAAGAACTGAAGTTCAAAAATAATATCTTCCACGTACCGCTCCTGATACCGAATTAATGACCGCCGCCTAAATAGGCGTCAATGACGTTTTGATCGTTGCGAACTTCGTCCGGCACGCCGTCACCGATCTTCCCGCCATAATCGAGAACCATCACACGATCAGAGATGTCCATCACAACGCCCATATCATGCTCAATGAGACAAATTGTTGTGCCAAATTCGTCATTCACATCAAGAATAAAACGGCACATATCCTGTTTCTCTTCCAAGTTCATGCCGGCCATGGGTTCATCAAGAAGAAGAAGTTCTGGCTCAGCCGCAAGCGCGCGGCCCAGCTCAACACGTTTTTGCAAACCGTATGGCAATCGCCCGACAGGTGTTTTCCGTATGGCTTCGATTTCCAGAAAATCAATGATATCCTCAACAAACCGGCGGTGTTCCATCTCTTCTTTTTGAGCTTTTCCCCACCATAAGGTTGATGCAAGAATACCGGATTTCATCTTTAGATTTCGACCGGTCATAATATTGTCCAATGTCGACATCCCTTTAAAGAGTGCCACATTTTGGAATGTCCGCGCGATGCCCTGGGCCGCCGCTTCATAAGGTTTCATCGCGCTCCGCGTGATTCCTTTGTAAGTGATGGTCCCCTGCTGAGGATGATAAAATCCATTAATGCAATTCAGCATGGAGGTTTTACCGGCACCGTTCGGACCAATAATGGCCCGGACTTCACCTTTTTTAATGTCGAAACTCACTTCCGAAATGGCTCGCACCGCACCGAAGGAGAGGCTGATATCTTCTACAGAGAGAAGAATTTCGCCTGGTTTAACTGTATTTTCTACCATTACTCAACGATCCCTGCACGTTAAGACGCGGCACGCATTGCCGGATATGTTTCTGTATCGGACACCTTGACCGTTGCCTTCAAAGTCCCTTGACGACCATCTTCGAAAGTCATCTGAGATTCAATGTAAGCGGTATCGGCGTCAGAAAAGAGTGCTTCGATAAGTGGTTGGTACCGCTCTGCAATGATCCGGCGACGCACTTTCCGAGTTCGTGTCAATTCTCCGTCATCCGCATCCAAAGCCTTTGGAAGGATCAAAAAGCGGCTAATTTGTGCACCGGCCAATTCACTGTCGTTTGCTAGATCTCTGTTGACCTGCTCGACGCATTCCTTGACCCGTGCATAGACTTCATCACGGCCCGCCAAGTCCTGATAACTGGAATAGGAAATACCTTGGCGTTCCGCCCAGTTTCCCACAGCTTCAAGATCAATGTTGATAAAGGCTGTCACATTCTCTTTATCCGCACCGTGACAAACGGCTTCGGAAATGAATGGGAAGAACTTCAGTTTGTTCTCAATATATTGAGGCGCAAACATGGTCC
>JAESPT010000377.1 GCA_016765515.1 Sneathiella sp.
CAACAAAATGCAACCCTCCAGATCGTCCCCAATATGGGGGTCTACCCGATCCGGGATGACAGCAAGGCTTAATGGAATATCCAAACTGTCCCGTAGATTTAAAAGCCGATCAAATGCTTCTGTTGGTTCATTTAAATCATCATCGCGCCACCAGAAAGTCGCAATCTGCCCGGCATCCCGCCAAAGATCCAACTCATCCTTCAATGCAGCCCAACTTGTCATGAACGTCCTTCCAACCATTGGGTCAGAAGCGCCGCAGTCTTTTGTCCACCATTTACATCAATTGCTGAATTTGCCGGCATGTCGTTAAGAGCTTCATCCACTTTTGCCGCTAAGGATTGGGGGTTCAGTCCCTCTTCATTGGCAATATGCAACGCTCCTTTTTGCGCAAGCAATTCTGCCCGTAAAGTCTGCTCAGTTTCCACGCCCCCAGCGTAGGGAACGATAACCGACCGGCATTTTGCATACAATATTTCCATAACTGTATTATATCCCCCTTGACTGATGGACAGACGGCAATTCATCAGAAGGGTGGTAAAGTCTTTTCGTGCCCGTTCAATGATCACACCGGCAGGCGCCATCTGGCATAAGTCATCATAGACGGTTTCTTCGACGGTTGTTCCAACCATCAAACGCCAGGTCAGGTCCTTGGCGTGAGATAAAGGTTTCGCCGCCATGGCTGTCTTGAGGAGGTCTGTGCCGACTGCACCGCCGCCGCTAGAGACAATAACCTCATTAAAGCCCGGTGCGTTTTCATCGCCTTTAACGCCCGTACGATCCACCACATACCCCGTATAGTGAATTTTATCCTTTATGCGGACAGTATGGGGAAAGGTTTCATCCAAGGAAATCAAGTCCGGATCCCCGTGAACCATCACCCTGTCGAAATACTTTTCAACCAGCGCCAGCATCTCGTCATTACGGCCTGGCTTGGTCTGCGCGACAAGAATATCACGAACAGAGGATATGATCAGAGGCGGTTTTGACGAAGCTTTGGCCGCATCCAGCAAGGGTAACAGCTCAAATCGCATTTGCCTGCGTCCAAAGGGGAATAGCTCGGTTATTAAAATATCCGGATCGCAATCACGCCACGCTTGCAATAATTTATCGCTGCGCATTTTACGCCAGTTATCGTCAATCTGCTGCCCGTCTTCATCCACCAGTGTTTTAAAAAACAAATCCGTTGCGCGCGTTGCAGGCAATTGCACGATTTTCGCCCCGCCCAGATCCATGCCGATTTCGTGCCCCCCGGACACAATCGTCACATCAAATCCCGACTGCACCAAATTTCTGGATAAGGTAAGGGTTCTGCGCAAATGACCTATCCCCAACAAATGCTGTACATAAAAAAGAACTTTGGGGGCAGAGTTTTGATCTGTCATCACGTCTCCAGACTGATATTCACGCGGTCCGCAACAGGAAGTCCCTGTGCGTTTATCTTGAACAAATGAGCACAATTCCAATCAAATGGAACCGATGATTTGTCGGTCATATCCCAGTTATAGGCAAGAGATTTTATAGCGCGGATCACCCCCTTATGGGTGACAGCTATGGTTGGTTCTTTCACACGGGCGATCCAGGGGAGGAGACGATGTTGAACATTGGCCGGACTTTCTCCGCCTGGAGGTTTCATATGAAGGCCCTGCGATTCAATTTTCGCCATTTTGGCGCCAAGGCGCCGCTGTAGATCTTTAACGCGCTGTCCTTCCCACTCCCCCCAGTCCATTTCAATCAATTGGTCTTCAATGGTCAAATCATCCGCACCCAGCATTTTCGCCGTCTCGACGGCACGGGACAGGGGACTTGAAACCCAGGAATAGTTGGAAAATTCAATAGGAAGAGCAAGCGTTTTCAAGAGGAGCCGGCCCTCATCGCTCAACGGAATATCGCGCCGGCCCTGCAATTTTTTGTCTGCATTCCAGGATGTTCGTCCGTGACGGATAAAAAGAATGGGGATCATCTGATAACCTGCTTCAACTGTTCCGCCAGCAATGTTGTCGCCTTTTGCACACTGCGTTCTTCTTTGACAAACTGTATGGCTCTGGTACTCATCGCATTTCGCCTCTCAGGATCATCCAGCATGCCACGGATCGTATTTGCAAATTCTCGCATATCTCCCGGCGCGCAGAGAAGACCGGTTTCACCGTCCAGAACAACATCCGGAACACCGCGAATTTTTCCGCCGACCACGGGGAGGCCGCTTATTTGCGCTTCCAAAAAGGCCATCCCATATGCTTCGCCGTAGGCGGGCCAAATATACAGATCCGCTTTTCGGTATACTCCAAAAAGCGAGTCCATTTCCAACGCGCCCATATACACGATCCGATCTTTATGAGACGCTAGATATTCTTCAACAACGAGACGTTCAGGGCCATCACCAACCACAAGTAACTGCCAATCCTCACCTGGTAGAAAATCAAGAGCGAAAGACAATTGCCGATAGGATTCCAGTTTATCTCCTGGCCGCATCATGGCAACCGACAACAGATTAAACACGCCCTGCCGTCCACCGGCATTGGCGATAAGGCGATCAGCCTGTTCAGCGGTATATTCTTCGGATACCCGATCAATAGACGGCGGCAAGTAGACAAGGGCTTGCGGTTTATCAACAACAGATTTCAAACATTCTCCATCAAGTCGGGTCATGTGAAAAACCCTGTTTGCCTGTTGAATGGCCTCCGCCGCGGCCAGATAACCTTTTTTCCACGGGCCTTTTGCCTGTTTTGGGGCGTGACTGGCTTCGGCGACCAGATAGGGTATATTCAGCGCCTTGCACACCTTCGGTCCGAGCCAATCAGGCGCTTTGTGATACACATGATAGGTAAACCAGGCTACCGGCCGATCCGCGGCTGGCCGACTTTTATACTCCACGATCAAACGCGCTACTTCGTGCGCACTCTGTTTATGTATCTTTTCCTGAAAGGCACTCTCTCCGTTTTTATCATACGCCCGAAGATCTGAAGCCAGTTCGGGATCATACCCGGCCCCTTTTAAAGCACTCATCAAAAGCCGGGCAACCCGCCTGTCTCCAGACGGTACAGGATGAAAGGGAGACTTCATCGGGGCATAGAATGCGATATTCATTCTTCACCGCTCATCACCGAATTTTCGGAAATACTGCTCAGTTTGTCTGACAGAGTGCCAATCCAATGACGGGCATCAAACTTGTCGCGTAAAAACCTATCCCCAGCCTCGGAATACTGACGCCGTTTATTTGGATTTCGGATCAACTCCTCCAGTGCCGCGGATAAAGATTGCGGATCACGTTCGGGGACGAGCAATCCCGTTTCCCCGGTTGTGATTAATTCAGGAATTGCCGATATATTCGTTGAAACCACAGCAACACGTTGACTTTGGGCTTCCATCAAGACATTCGGCAAACCATCCCTGTCCCCATCCTCGGTTATCCGGCTGGCCAGAACAAAAATATCGGAAGCCTGCAATGCCGCGAGGACTTCCTTTTGCGGCAAGGCCCCTTGCCAGGTTATTTTTTCCTGCAGACCCAACTGCTGGGCCTGTGCCTTCAGTTTACCCAAAAGCGGACCACCGCCGATATGGGTAAAATGCCAGTTCAAATCTGCTGGCAAACCCTGCAGTGCCCGCAAAAGATCATCATATCCTTTTTTCTTCACCGCGCGGCCAACAGAGATAAGTTTGACAGGCATGTGCCTATCATTTCCATCCAGCACATGTTGTTTTTCTACAAACGGGCGAAATCGCTCCAGGTCGAGTCCATGATATAAAAGCGCCACTTTTTCAGGAGTGGCGGCAAGTCCCTTTAGATACTTAACATTAAAGGACGTGCAGGTGACAAGCCAACGCAAGTCATCCAGTTTTTCGGCAAGTTCCCATTCAGGAGAGGTCCAGATATCCTTTGCATGGGCAGAACAGCTCCACGGTTTATCGGCCATATAAGCCGCATAACGCGCGACAGAGGCCGGAGTATGCAGAAAATGTGCATAAATATGAGCTGTCCCTGGTGGCATCTGGGCGGCAAAAACCAGCGCCTGGCCAAATCTGCGAATTCTGTTAGGGGTGCGATCTCTTTTTAAATCCCGCCACCAGATGGAAAAGGCTTTTTTATAGGCGGGCCGCTGGCGAATTTTCCACCATGCCTTTATGACGCGCAGAGGTTCCTGATAAAGATATTCAGGAAGATACATCACCGGAGCCTTGATTTCATCGTTGACCGGATGGGTTGCTTTATCTGTTGGATGGCGAAGAGAGACAATATGTAACTGAATTCCCAATTTCTCCAGCGCGAGCAACTCCTGAGCAATGAAGGTTTCAGAAAGCCGCGGATATCCTTTGAGAACGACCGATACAATCGGACCTTGAGCCTGTATTTTTGACATCGACGCCTTTTATTCACCCAGAGTGCAAAAGCTATCTAGTAAGGGCTGAACGGCAGAAATTCAACCTTCAATCACAAAGTTAGGGTTGAAACCACACTCATCTGATAACAAAAATGTGCTGTCAGAGGCAGGATTGAATCTTGTTGCACCTAGTCTAAATATGGAACAGTGTGTAAACAAGGATAGTAGAGTGCAATATAGAAGACGAACAGGGTAACGAAACGGGCCGTATTGTATGGAACATAGCATTTATAAATACATTCTACGTCACAGCAAGAAACAGCAGATCATCCTAACGCTCCTCTCTTTCGCTTCCTTTCCTTTTCTCTACTATTATCTTGAACTGCCCAAAATCATTATTGATCAGGCCATTCAGGCAAAAGATATCGTATTTCCCATAGAATTTGCCGGATTTTCACTCGACCAGCAAGGTTTTCTCTATGCTTCGGTGTGCTTATTTCTGGTTTTGGTGGTTATCAACCAAGCCTTTAAATACGTAATCAACGTTTATCAGGGCATTACCGGAGAACGCATGTTGAGAAGGCTGCGTTATGGTCTGTACAGCCGTATATTGCGCTTTCCCTTACCGGTTTTTCGCAAGAAAAGCTCCGGTGAAATCATTCCAATGATTACTGCAGAAGTGGAGC
>JAESPT010000378.1 GCA_016765515.1 Sneathiella sp.
CGCATCATTCTCAATGACTTCGACAATCTCCAAAACGCGGATCAATCGAATTTCGCCCGTGTCGCGATCAATTCTGGCTCGGATATCGTTTTCGTGTCCATATTTTGCACGGGCAGCTTTTTGGATTGCCTCTTCCATTGCTTCGAGAACGATGTCCCGGTCTATGACTTTCTCTCTGGCAACCGCATCAGCGACCTGTAACAATTCCAGACGATTTAAACTAGCAGCCGATTCCATGACTTAAATATCCGTCCAATAATCTCGATTAGGACTTGTTGCCGCGCTCATTTGCGGCAATCAACTCATCTGTTAAAACCAATTTTGCTTTTCGTATATCTGCGAAAGGCAATTTGAACTCTTCATTACTGTCAGCAAGGAGGCTAATGTTGCCCTCTTTAATTCCCAGCAATTTACCTCTATACCTGCGTTGCCCGTCGACGGCTTCACCCAGTTCAATTTTTACTTCAAAACCGGTCCAGCGGTCAAAATCCTTTTCCCGCGTCAAAGGGCGGTCGATGCCCGGAGACGAGACTTCCAATTCGTATGCTTCAACAATTGGATCTTCTACATCCATTAAGGCTGAAACAGTGCGACTGATCTCCTGACAGCCTTCAATCGTCATAGTACCATCTTCTCGTTCTGCCATAATTTGCAGAACTTGACGGTCCCCTCCGGTGAAGGAAACGCGCACAATTTCATAACCCATGCTTTCAATCGAGGGTGTAATCAGCGCAGTTATTTTCTCAGTCGGGTCCAATGAACAACTCTTTCAAAACGGCAAATACAATCTAGTAAGGCCCATAAACAAAAACAGTGGGCCAGTGGCCCACTGTTCCGGAGCTCATCCAGACGGTGAGCGAACAGTATCTTATTGCCTGCATAATAGCCCAGCTGCCAACAAAGCCAAGTATTTTCTTGGGTTCTGTTCCTATGAATGTCGGGGTAGGCGTCTGAAAGTAAAATATACAGACTTGCGTCCTTCTTTCAGTGCCTTCGCTTCATATCGTGTTTGCGGCCAGTCTTCGCTTCGAAAACGCCATTCGCCGGGACTTTCTGCTTCCCATCGGAAATCATCTGACCGCAGCATATGCCATAATATCCAGGCACCATAATCCACATGATCTGTCGCAATTCTTAACTCTGCATTATCAACAAGAATGCGAGCAAGCGCGGCAATATTCTGTTCCGTGACGAATCGCCGTTTGTGATGGGACGATTTTGGCCACGGATCAGCGAAAAGAAGAAACCCTTTGTGAAGAGATTCATCCGGGAGATGGTCCATGAGTAATTCAGCGGCTTCATTATGCAAGCGCACATTTGTTGCGCCAATAGTTTTGAGCTTTCCAATCAGGATTGCGACACCATTGATAAAAGGCTCGCATCCAAGAATGCCAACATTTGGGTTATGGTGGGCTTGCCAAGCCAAGTGCTCCCCAGCCCCGAAACCGATCTCAAGCCAATATTCCTGGGCTTTACCATTAAACAAAGTATTGAGATCAAGAAGGGTTTCTTCAAGGGGGACACGAATCTGAGGGAAAATTTCCTCTATCGCCTGCCGTTGATTTTTACGAAGCGCTTTCCCTCGCCGCCGACCAAATAGAACGTGTCTGCGAGGGGCTGCCTGCTCAATCATAGGAGGATGTTACCTGAATGCCGATTGTAGAGTTTCGACCATATCCAGTTTCTCCCATGAGAAACCACCCTCCGCATCCGGTGCCCTGCCAAAGTGACCATAGGCTGCAGTACGGGCATATATGGGTTTGTTCAGATTGAGATGTTCGCGAATTCCCCGGGGGCTTAAATCCATACTTTCCATAAGAACTTTGGCCAGTTGATTTTCATCCACCTTGCCTGAGTCATACAGATTTACATAAAGAGAAAGTGGTTTGGACACACCAATAGCGTAGGAAACCTGAATGCAGCATTTGTCGGCGAGACCTGCAGCAACAACATTCTTTGCCAGATATCGTGAGGCATAAGCAGCAGAACGATCAACCTTGGTTGGGTCTTTGCCAGAGAAAGCGCCGCCGCCATGAGGGGCTGCGCCGCCATAGGTATCAACAATGATTTTACGGCCGGTGAGGCCTGCATCTCCATCGGGTCCGCCAATGACAAATTTACCTGTTGGGTTTACGTAGAACTCTTCTTCCGGGCACATCCATCCGTCTGGAAGGATATTGGTCACATATTTTCTAACCAATTCCCGTACTTCATCGGTTTCGACACCGTCTATATGCTGCGTGGAAACAACGATAGAAGCCGCCCGAACAGGTTTGTCATTTTCATAGACCAGAGTTACCTGACTTTTTGAATCGGGGCCCAATATAGTCTCCTGACCGGAATGCCTTACTGCGGCAAGTTCCTTTAGGATTTTGTGTGAGTAATAAATTGGCGCAGGCATATAGACATCGGTTTCGTTTACGGCATATCCGAACATGATGCCCTGGTCGCCGGCACCTTCATCCTTGTTGCCTTTGGCGTCGACACCTTGCGCAATATCAGCGGATTGTTCATGCAGATAAATATCAACCGCTGAATTTTTCCAATGAAAACCGTCTTGCTCGTATCCAATATCCTTAACGGCCTCTCTTGTGGCCTCCTCAATCATACCTCTGGAAATACTACTCGGTCCGCGAACTTCACCGGCAAGTACGATCCGGTTTGTTGTCGTTAAAGTTTCGCAGGCAACACGTGAATAAGGATCATGAGACAAATACAGATCAACGATTGTATCGGAAATGCGGTCACAGACCTTGTCCGGGTGACCTTCTGAAACAGATTCACTTGTAAAGAGGAAATTTTTGTTCGGCACTGTTGAACCTCGGCTTTCTTATCAGGGATTGCTGCCAACCCAAAGGTTACGCAAATTGAAATATATCGCCCGGCAATGTACTGGCTCATACATGACAGTCAAGCCCTGTTTATACGCGGGAGCAAGATCCGGTATAATTAGCCCAGTTCCAGGTCTTGCCCGCCAACTGCTTTGACCAAATCGAAAATTCGTTTCCGAATATCTTCATCCGGTATTTTATAATAGGCGCGCACCAACTCCAGGGTTTCTCGTTTTGAAAGATGCTGATGCTCAAAAGGCTCAGGATCATCTGCCAGTCCTGAAAGTGCAGGTTTTAACTGGTTGGGCATATCATCAAAAAAGAAAGAGGGAGGAACATCCAGAATTTGACTGATTTGAAACAACCTGCTGGCTCCAACCCGATTAGCCCCTTTTTCATATTTCTGAATTTGTTGAAAAGTAAGACCCAGCTCCCGGCCAAGCTTTTCCTGGCTAATACCAAGAAGCGTTCGGCGCAGCCTCACACGATTTCCAACATGAACGTCCACTGGATGTTGTGGCATGTATATACCCCCCCCTTTTCGATGGGAATTCATACTATGGTTGATTTAAAATTTGATTAACAACCCTTGTGGGCAAATTGATTTCATTTTAGTCATACAGTAAAAATTTTGCGACACGCCCCCGACACAAGATCACAAAGCGGCGAAGAGTGTACAGAAGCTATTATAGGATTGGAAGAGTAGGAAATGCAATCAATGGTATAGATTATTGCGATTTAATTCGTTTTCCGATCAAACCAGAAACTATTATTAAAAGGACTAGAAAAACCGGTATCAGTTCGCCGTGCTTTTTATAGAGCGTTCCCCCGTCAAGAGCTTGAGGAATTGAGCTGTCAATAATTCCTGATTCATCAAGTGGTATCATTTGAAGAAGGCGTCCATAACCGTCAAATATTGCAGAGACCCCACTATTTGCGGCTCGGACAACAGACATGCCTTGTTCTACCGCCCGTGTTTTTGCAATGACAAGATGCTGGTAGGGACCCGACGTTTTGCCAAACCAGGCGTCATTCGTGACATTCAGGATCCAGTTGAAGGATGTGTCGCTTTGCATCTCCCAGGGAAACGCCACTTCATAGCAAATCAAGATTCGAGCCGAGCCAAGACCCGGAATGTCCAGGGTTTTGGGAGAGGTCTCAGAGGGAAGAGAGAAGTCAGACATCTTGTCCAATGCGGGGATCAGAGACGTTAGACCTATGGCCTTGGTAAAATTTCTGAGAGGCATATATTCCCCGTAGGGAACAAGGTGGCGTTTATCATAGATCCCGTTAATATTACCCGCTTGATCCAATATTTGAACACTGTTCCAGTACTGTTTTGAGTGTGCGTTTTTTCGAGGGGCGCCCGTAATCAAGCGTCCATTCTCCGGTACAATGCGTTGCAGGTAGAAGATTAAGTTTTCATCTGTGGTCAGGAAATACGGGACAGCCGTTTCAGGCCAAATAAGGTATTTGGGCTTTATACCAGTCTCTTGCTTGCTAAGTTCCACGAGTTTTTTGACATGGCCCAATTTTTTATCGGCTTTCCATTTTTCGGCCTGCTGGATATTGGGTTGGACAATACGGATTTGACTGTCGGCAAACATCTCCAGGGGCGTGTTTGGTATTCTAGCGTAGCCAACGGCAATCAAGACGGCGAGAAACAGGCAATCAAGCAAGATAAGCGTGTTCTTCTTTGACGTTGAAAGGGATTTATCTGTAAGCAGGGCTGGGATGCTACTGATCAATACCGTCACTAATGTCAGCCCATAGATGCCGATGTAGGAAACCCACTGAAGCATTGGCAGTACATTGCCCCAACTATATCCGGCAAGATTCCATGGGAATCCAGTGAACACAAGGCCTCGTGCATATTCGAACAAAACCCAAAATCCTGAAAATGCCAAGATGCGATAAAGGCTACGAACGTTAACCAGATAGGTCGCAAGTGTCGCCAGTCCGCTAAAAATCGCAAGAAAGGCCGGAAGTCCCAAGGTTGGTAGAGGTATCAGGGCCGCATGGGCATTCGCGTCAATGGTAAAGGCGATTCCAATCCAGTAGAGCCCGGCAATAAACTGGCCCCAGCCAAACCACCAACCGACAAAGAAGGCCTGGGATTTAGTTTTCGCTGTCCCGAAAAGAATCAAGAGCCCTGAAAAACAGACGGGCAAAAAAAACACCAAGTGAAGGGGGGCAAAGGTTGTCGCTAAAAGCAGGCCGAGAAAGAAAGAAAGCGCTGCCACTTTCCAGAAACGGAGCTGTGATAACGAGTCTGTTAATTCCTTCATTCAGCGTCTGCCAGGGTATCAGGTC
>JAESPT010000379.1 GCA_016765515.1 Sneathiella sp.
TCGCTCAGCGTTTTAAATTTATCGCTGGCACTCCAGTCGAATTTGCCGGAGTCAACAATTACGCCGCCGATGGAATTGCCGTGACCGCCCAGGAATTTTGTGGCCGAGTGAACAACAATATCCGCGCCCCATTCAATAGGGCGGCACAGATAGGGCGTTGCCAAAGTATTATCAACAATAAGAGGGATGCCGGCTTCATGGGCGATCTTGGCAATAGCCTCAATATCAGTAACCACTCCACCTGGATTTGCCAGGCTTTCGATGAAGATTGCCTTACATTTTGAAGTAAGCGCTTTTCTGAAATTTTCTGGATTGTCCGGATCAACAAATTTGGCATGCCAATCGAATTTTTTGAATGAATGGCTGAACTGGGTGATCGAACCTCCATAAAGACGGGTTGAGGCAAGAAACTCGTCACCTGGTTCCATCAAAGTATGAAAGACAATCATCTGCGCAGCATGGCCTGATGCGACAGCAAGACCTGTTGCGCCACCTTCAAGCGTTGCAACCCGTTCTTCCAAAACTGCATTTGTTGGATTGGTCAGACGTGTATAGATATTGCCAAACGCCTGCAAATTAAACAATTCAGCCGCATGATCCGCATCATCAAAAACATAGGATGCGGTCTGATAAATTGGTGTAATGCGCGCGCCAGTCGTCGGATCAGGTGACGCCCCAGCATGAATAGAGAGGGTTTCGAACTTTGGTTCAGTCATATTCTTTTTCCTAAGAGCTTTTTTCGTTTCGACGAAATAATACCTGAACGGCCACCCATATAGGCAATCTCCCCCGACAGGCGGCCAAATTCAATTTTCGGACAACGGTTCATAATGACCCGCATCCCCGCTTTTTCAGCAGCTCTCGCTGCAGCCTCATGAATGACACCCAATTGCATCCACAGAACTTTTGCGCCTATGGAAATTGCCTCTTCAGTGATACCGGGGATAGCCTCCGAATTACGGAAGCAATCCACCATATCAATCGGAACGTTGATGTCACTCAAGCGCGCGAAGACCTGCTCTCCCAGTAGCTCTGTGCCCGCTTTCCCCGGATTGACCGGGATAATGCGATATCCTTTTCTTTGCATGTAGCGCATGACAAAATAAGATGGTCGAACCGGATTATCGCTTGCTCCCACGACGGCGATTGTCTTCACATCTTTCAGGATATCACCAACATACTCGTCACTATACTGTTCATGATCCATGTTCATTTGCCCTGCCATTTGGGATCACGTTTTTCCAAGAAGGCAGTAATGCCTTCCTGTGCATCCAGGGTTTGCATATTGTCTGCCATCACTTCAGAGGTATAGGCGTAAGCCTCCGCCAATGAAAGAGGAAGCTGTTTATAAAAGGCTGTCTTGCCCGTTTTAACTGTGAGCGGTGACTTTGATGCGATGCGCGCGGCAAATTCCTCAACCGTTGTATCCAGTTCTTCTGCAGGGACAGCTCGGTTGATCAATCCGATCCGAGCTGCATGTTCCGCATCAATGAACTCACCGCCAAGCAACATTTCCATGGCATGTTTTGGCGATACATTCCGGCTCAGTGCCACCATTGGAGTAGAGCAGAACAATCCTAGATTAACGCCCGGTGTTGCAAAGCGGGAGGTATCACTTGCAAAGGCCAAGTCACAGCTGGCCACCAGTTGACATCCAGCCGCTGTTGCTATGCCGTCAACTTTAGCAATAACCGGTTTGGGTAAATGGACAACGGTTTGCATCATCTGGCTACACTGATTAAACAGGGCCAGCATGGTTTCCTGCCGGCTATCGCCGATTACTTCTTTCAAATTATGACCGGAGGAGAAAACAGGTCCCTTAGCTTCCAAGACAACAACATGCACATCTGCGCGCGCGCCCAGCTCGGTAAGGGTTGTTTCAATCTCGCTCATCATGGTCGAAGAAAGCGCGTTGCGCGAGGTCGGATTATTCAGACGCACTCTGGCAATTTTATCGTCGACAACAACATTGAGATTTTCCGGCCTGTTTGCAACAGGTTTTGGTGATGCAGGCATGGGGATTTCCTCCGAAGATGTTTTTCTTCTATTTTGCCATACCTTGGTAACTTTGACCAGTCGTTCAATGGCGATGTCGCAGGGCAAACCAGATGCAGGCTGCTTTTCACAATGTATCCGTCGATACGTTTATTCTTAAAAGTGTTAAACGCAATCCTTCAAAAGTCCAGGAAATTTGCCGCCATAGGAGCCTGAGAATGCAATTGTTCGACTTCACTGATCGTCTGTCAGCCACCCTGCCGAACATAGATCGCCAGCATGTGATAAAGTTTAACAACAGTTGGCTACGGATAAAGCAGGTAAAAGGGGTTAGTACCTATTTGGTCGCCTATCGGGCAATGGTATTCAAAAATCGAAAAGGGGCAACACAATATAAATTTGCCGATCCGGCTCCAACGTGTCCCGGCCATCCCGGGACACCGTGGGCAGAAGGATGGAATAGTGATCGGGAATTTGATGGGATTGGAATAGCGGTCGTTCAAATCGATTGTTCGACAACCAAAAGTCTTGCTCGATCTTTGTGTGTTGTGAGTGACCAGATTATTGAAGGCTCAGATAAACATGAAGATCCGCGTATATTTGAAATGGGCGGAAAATTCTATCTCCATACCCATCAGTATTTTCCTAATTCTTTGCATGAAAAACCGACGCGAAAATATGCTCCATCCAGAAAGACACCTTCTTATAACTATTCCACCGTACGAGATTCTGAGCTTTGTGTAGTTGTTACAGAACTTGAAAAAAATGAGGAAAGATACGAACTTGGAAAAACTTGCTTCTATGGGGTGAATCCGACTGGATATTGGGAAAAGAACTATGGTTTCTTTACCGATGTGGGGTGCTTGAATGCAGTATATGGTGTTGGTGATTACAGTGACGGTTTTGCCGTATTGCAGTCCGATGCGGGGAGGATAGAAAAAACAAATCCTTATGAAAATATTCCAGCAAAACTCGTTCGACCCTACGGGGATGTGGAAGCGAATTCTTCTGAAAATTGCTTTGTTCAAATTGAAAAACACCTCAGATCATTTGTAAAAGACCGCCAGAGATCAGCTTTCTTTTCTTCCAGCGGACCTCTTCTGCGGACAAACGGTGATCGTTGGTTAGGTGTTGGCCATGTGAAGGTTCTCTACAAGCATTGTATCATTGAAAATTCAGATGACCCTGTTCCAAACCTGAATAAACTCATACACAAATTTCTGGGGAACGGATCTCATATTGTGGCGGTTTCGCCTGAGAAGGTCCTTGAAAATCCAGTTAGTGAAAACAGAGGGAAGGTTATTTTAAACAATGGCATGATGTATTTTTCTTTTCTCTATGAAATTGAAAAAAAGGGGAGAAGTTACGGTTTGAGACGGTTTTCCAATGCCTTTATTATCACCGGTCCAAATGATCCAAAAATGGTGCAATTTGCGACGAACCTTGCCCCTATAAAAAACGGGTATGTCCTTAGTTTTGGGGAAAATGATTTTCGGGCAAGTGTTGTCGTTCTCTCTCATAGGGAAGTCACAAGGCTTTTAAAGCACAACGCGAGTAGTTTTTCTGCAACTGATTATGATTTTGAGCTTATTGATCCATGCTAGTTGAAAGGCCGCCATCACCGGGAGAGGCTTCCTTGATCCTGCAAAGGGGGATATAACAAGCTCAATTGTGGATTAACCAGTAGAGAAGAGCGTATCTCCCATGCCCGTCATGACCCCAGCCATGTTGCATCAGTTTATCAAAAATGAATTTCCGCAAGTTCTGCATCTGGGGTGCACTATTGAGCATGTGGATGATTCTTCGATTACTGTGCGAATGAAGGCGTCAGAGAAGCATTTACGGCCCGGCGGTACTGTTTCCGGCCCAACCATGATGGAGCTTGCAGATGCTACCATGTACTTCTTGTTGCTCGCCCAAATTGGTCCGGTGGCGCTCGCGGTCACGACCAGTCTGAACATAAATTTCCTGCGAAAGCCTGAGCCGGGTGATTTGATCGCTCGCGGTAAATTATTGAAGCTTGGCAAGACCTTAGCCACGGGAGAAATCTCCATATATTCGGGCGGGGGAGAAGAGCCGGTTGCTCACGTGGTGACGACCTACTCCATTCCACCAAAAAAGAGCATGAATATTGAGCCAAATGTATAGCGGTAATATAATACCGCAGGCATAATCTCTCGTATCTATTAAGTTTTTTCGATTGACTTGGCAAAAAAGTGAAATTATAACCCGCTTCAAGTTCAAGGGGCCGTATGCTCCCTTTATTTTGTTTTGGCACGCATAAGCGAAGGCTAAATTTTAATGAAAACCTATTCTGCAAAACCGAGTGAGGTTGAGAAGAAATGGCTGTTGATCGATGCTGAAGGCCTCGTTCTCGGTCGTCTCGCATCGATTATTGCGAACCGCCTGCGCGGTAAGCATAAACCCATGTTCACACCTCACATTGATTGTGGTGACAATGTTATTGTCATCAATGCTGATAAAATTGTGATGACTGGCAAGAAATTGACAGACAAAAAATTCTACTGGCACACTGGATATCCTGGCGGCATCAAAGAGCGCACAATGGAAAAAATTCTGGGGGGTGCGCATCCTGAGCGTGTTCTGCAGAAAGCTGTGCAGCGGATGATTCCAAAAGGCCCCATGGGTCGCGTTCAATTTGGTAACCTGCATGCCTATGCCGGCCCTGAGCATAAACATGAAGCACAGAAGCCTGTAGTGCTGGATGTTGCTGCCATGAACTCTAAGAATACAAGGAGCGTTTGAGTATGGCTGATGAAGTATCCTCTCTCGACGATTTGAAAGATCTGACAAGTGGCGCGGCGACAGCGGCGACAACTGCCCCTGTTGAAGGTTCTGAAGTTATCGAAGCAGCTGAAGTGATTGAAGTCATTTTACCTGATCCAAAGATCGACGATCTTGGCCGCTCTTATGCAACAGGCAAACGTAAAAACGCGATTGCTCGTGTTTGGATCAAACCAGGTAGCGGCAAAATCACGGTGAATGGACGGGATCAGGAAACTTATTTTGCACGCCCTGTGCTCCGTATGATCCTGGCTCAATCTTTCCAGGTTGTTGATCGTGTTGATCAGTTTGACGTGATTTGTACCGTTAAAGGTGGTGGCCTTTCTGGTCAGGCTGGTGCGGTTCGTCATGGTGTTTCAAAAGCATTGATGTATTACGAACCAGCTTTGCGCCCTGCGCTTAAAGCCGCTGGTTTCCTCACACGGGATAGTCGTGTTGTTGAACGTAAAAAATACGGCCGTGCGAAAGCCCGCAAGAGCTTCCAGTTCTCCAAGCGTTAAGCTTTACTGGAAATTCAAATATGGAAAAGGGCTGCCTTCGGGCGGCCCTTTTTTTGTGTGTTTTGCGTAGAATATAGTCTTTCATCTGTCGACTTAATTAAGGCAGGTCGGTCTGGATCCCTATTCTTCAAAAATTGAACTGATGGGCCGATGATTTTACCAAATTAATACCTTGCTTCCGCAGGGGCCGGAGTTGTTTGTTTTTTTTATGTAAATGTATCCATAGGTAGAATTATATAACAGTTGTAACTTAATGTAATCTCAAAACTATTGTAGATACTCAGTTTTTAATTTTTAACTCACTGTAATTAATGAAGTTTTAATTTTTTTACAAAGATTGTATTTTTCTCTGGATTTTATATGATAGAAATATAATATAACTAACTACCTAAAGTGGTTTATTTATTATATTTATTCTTCTGTGCGGTATTCGTTCAAGTAACGAATAAAGGAATTCAAAAATCTAACAGAAATTGTGAGGATGATATGGTTCTCATTAAAACTTCCCATTACGTGTCTTTACTTGTTCTTTTATTTGTAATCGCCTTGTTTTCTGCACCTTTGGTCTGGGGGCAGAATTCGCCGCCGGTGCGTCTCAGTTTGATCCCGTTTCTGGGAGAAGCCCCTGCCTATATTGCCGTGCAGAATAGGTATTTCAAAGACGAAGGGCTGGACGTAACGGTAATATACAATTCCGCCGGTAAAATTGCGCTTCAGAAATTGTTTGAAGATAAAGTGGATATTGTCACGGTTGCTGATACGCCTATCGTCTATAAAGCTTTTAATCGAGATGACTTTTATATTCTTGCTGGTATGACCCATACGGATCAGCAATCCGGTGCCATCGCCAGAAAGGATCAGGGGATTAATACACCTGCTGGCATAAAAGGCCGAAGAGTTGCCTGGTTTCAAGGGACGGGGACAGACTATCTTCTAGATCAGTATTTGCTGAGTAACGGTTTGACCCTCTCTGATATTGAGACTGTCGATTTAAAGCCCAAAGCCATGGTAAAAGAACTTATTTCCGGGAATGTGGATGCGATTTTCAGCTGGCAACCGCATATAATGGACGCTGTCAATGCGCTGGGCGATAAAGCCTACATCCTCCCGACAAAAGGTCTCAAGGTTTTGGACTGGGTTGTCGTAACTCGAAAAGAGTTTGCTGAAAAAAATCCGAAAAAACTGGAAAAATATCTCAGCGCAATCATCAAAGCCAACCAGTTCATTCTCGAAAACCCTGACGAGGCGATGACTATTTACGCCAAGGCAACAGGTGCGGATATCAAAATTGTATCAGCAATGTGGGAACAGTTTTCTTATGGCTTGTTCCTCAATGAATCCATGTTGATCAATATGGAGGATCAGGCTCGCTGGATTGTGCGCAACAAGTTTCAAGAGAAGAAGAAAGTCCCGAACTATCTGAGTATTTTCCATGTGAAGCCCTTGATGAAGGTCAAACCTGAAGCAGTCACGTTGATAAAATAAAAGGTCGATTTGTCAGTGTTGTACTTATGTCCGTTTGATCATGTGTCAATTCTCGATGATCTAAAATCTGGATTGATGTCAATTGGAGGGAAGTCCCTTGAAGGTTAAAACAAAACTCTTTTCCGGTGCGGGTTTGACAGCTATCGTCACAGCAATTTTTGTCCTGCTTGTCTATCATTTCTCAACATCAATACAGCAAAAACTCGCCAATGCAGAGTTGGTCAGTCAGCTGGTGAAAAGTACGACAGAATTCTCCTTTTTATCAGAGCAATATATTTCCTATGGTTTAGAGCGGATCGAGCAACAATGGGACGTTAAAAGGTTCGAAGTCGACACGCTGATGAAGAATATAGAGAAATCACCTGTTCTTGGGCGAATTGAGGCTGAAATCTATGCGATCAATCAATCTTTTCGAAAACTCAAATCATTAAAGAAAAAGGAAGATGAACTGCAACTCGTTGGCATGGTTGTAAAACCCACCGAGCAGTTGAATATTGAAAAGGGCAGAGCAGTTACGCGTCTTCGACTGCATTACACCCGGATATCTGCATTAGCCTTTCAATTGTCTAAATATTTTAATGAAAATATTAAAGCCATTCAGAAACAGAGTAACATATTGGTTTCGGTATTCGCTGCAGGGCTTGTTCTGGTGTTGATCTATGTGACATTTTTTATAACCCGGGACATAACGAAAAAACTTGGCCAACTCAGTTTGAGTGTTGACACCATCAGCCATGGGAATCTGGATGTTGTTGTCCCTGATCTGGGGCGCGATGAATTAGGAGATCTTGCGCTGGCTTTTGATGACATGCGCCTCAAACGCCGGGACGCAGAGGAAAGCCTGCGGGTGAACGAAGCAAATTTGAAACGCGCCCAAACTGTCGCTCATGTTGGAAGCTGGCTCTATGATTTTAAAGAAAATACATTGACCTGGTCCGATGAGGCTTACCGAATATTTGATATTCCAAAAGGAACGCCCTTGTCCTATCAGGATTTTCTCGAGACAGTTGTCAAAGAGGACAGAGAGTTTGTTGAGCGAAATTGGAAGAATTCTATTCATAATGAGTCCTATAATATTGAACATCGAATTCTGATTAACGGTGCGATCAAATGGGTGAATGAAAAAGCCAAGCTGGAATTTTCAGAGACCGGAGAGCCTCTACGCTCTGTTGGTACAGTTCAGGATATTACCGAACGAAAATCGCTGGAAGAACAAGTCAGTCGTACTCAAAAACTGGATGCTGTCGGCCATTTGACGGGAGGGATTTGTCATGATTTTAACAATATTCTGGGGATTGTTCTTGGTAACCTTGAGATACTGCAGGAAAACCTTATAGGGGATGAGAAAAATCTGGCTCGCGTTGAATCTGCGATAAAGGCATCAGACAGGGGATCAGACCTTACTAAAAAACTCCTGTCTTTCTCTCGCAAATCGTCTCAGGTCACAAAGTTGGTCTGCGCTAATGATCATATTGAAAACCTGGAAA
>JAESPT010000380.1 GCA_016765515.1 Sneathiella sp.
AGCCCACCTGGAGACAATTTTGGTGCCGGTGGCGGGCGATCAATGGCAGCAAGGGGATATCGCTTTGTTTCGGGACAGTGGTTTTCCCGTCCATTTGGGATTTCTCGCCCTTAAAAAAGGCGTTCAGACGGTTCTTCATGCCCATGCACGGCGACGCAAAGTGATCGAAGAACCGTTGGCGGTTTTTGGATCCCCCTTCGCCCTTTATCGAATGAAAGGACCGCAAGATGGCAACTTTGGCACTTAGTGTAGCGGGCGCTGGCTTAGGATCTCTTACCGGTATTGGCGCGGGAACAGGATGGTTGGTGGGCTCCACGCTTGGCCGGGTGTTCTTTCCCGGCGATACGGGCAAAGGATCTCGTCTCGCCGATTTAAAAATCTCCGGTGCCTCATACGGGGCGAGTATTCCGACCCTGTTTGGCACCATGCGCCTGGGGGGAAATGTTATCTGGGCGGCGCCGCTGATTGTCCGGGAAAAGTCCTCTGAGACGGGCGGTAAGGGCGGAGTCTCTGCCTCCAATGGTCAAACAGCTTATGAATATTTCGCAAGTTTTGCCATTGGTTTTGCCCGCGGTGAAGTGGGCGAATTGCTTAAAATCTGGGCGGATGGAACCGTGATTTATGATGCAATATCTGCGGGGGAGACCCGTCTTTCAGGATTGAATTTCCGATTTTATAACGGAGATGAGACCCAGCTTTCTGACAGTATTATGGAGGCTGAGGAAGGCGTTGGACAGGTCCCGGCCTATCGGGGATTATCCTATCTGGTCTTTGACAGTCTGCCGCTGGCGGATTATGGCAATCGCATTCCAAATATCGAAGTGTTGCTGACCACACAAGGGGTGCGTCATTACCCGCAAATAACCGGGATTGATGGCGATATGGACGCCAGTTCCGTCGCCTATGATCCCCTGCGCGGGCATGTCTATACATACGAAGTGATCGGCGGTGTGGACAAGGTTCGAAAAATTGATCTTGCCAGCCTGTCGGTTGTGCAAACGGCAGACATTGATGGGGATTTTCCGCGGCTTTCCTCAAGTATTTCCGGTTTTTCCCTTGATCGACAGGGTGATTTCTGGATCGGGTCCGGGTTTGCTTTGCTGCCCGGTCGTAAATTTTCAAAATTCAACAGCCGGGCCATGGTGACGGAAGTATCCCGAGAACTGCCCGATGGTATCGGAGCGCTCACTTACTCGGTGGATATCCAGGCGACGCTGGACGGCAGTCTTTTTCAAGTCGCCGGTTCCCAGCAAAACGCGCAAGTGGTTGTGCTGGATCAGGCCCTCAATATCATCGACACAATCGAGACGGAAAGCTCTGCCTGCAGCGGCGCCGTGCGAGACGCGAGGGAGTTCGCCTGGATTGCCCTGTCCGGTCTGGCCTCTGTCACGCCCTTGTCGGATTTACAAATTGTCCAGGTCTCCATGACAGCGGCGCAAGGGCTGAGCGGGACGGTATACGGAAGCATTTCCACTATTCATACTGTGCCCCAGTCTGAGCTGACACCGCTTGGCGGCGCAGCGCCGGAGGTGAATAACATTACCCGTCTGGTGGGATATTTAAAAGATCAACGAGAGCTGGTGTTTCAAAATGACTATCGTTTGTTCAAGTGGTCCCTGGACAGTCAGACAATTACTGCCACCCGGGACAGCGCAGTCTATGGCGACTTATCCTTAACCCACACCAATGATGGACAAAGGTTGGTTTATGTGGAGGCGGGGCATTGGCTGATCTATCTGGATGCAGAAACTCTGGAGGAAGTTGAGCGCGAAGATCTTCTGGCGTTCAGCGGCGTGAGCAGCGTCAGCCAATTTGTCTATGACGCCTTGTCCGATAGTGTCACGTTGATCGGTGAGTCCTCTCTCCTGCAGAGTCTCTATCTTCGGCGGAAGAGCGGCGGTGAGGCGGATTTCGCAGCAACCCTTGAAAGTCTTGCATCCGCCGCGGGTTTGTCCTTGTCAGATGTTGATATTTCATCGATCAGCGGATCGGTGCCCGGATATATTCTCAACCGCCCCATGTCTGTTCAGGATGCTCTGGAGCCTCTGATGATTGCTGGCAACTTTGATGCAGCGGAGAGTGGTTATCAGCTAAAATTCAACGCGCGAAAGGAGATGCCGGATCTCCAGATATCGGAAGAGGATCTGTTAAGGCCCTTGTCTCACCGGCGACTTCAGGAAAGTGAAATGCCCGGATCGGTCACCCTTGCCTATATGGCTGCTGACGGCGGACATCTTGCAGGAACCCAAAGTGCCAAAAGAAGTTATGCCCCCAATGCCACAATGTTTGGGCGAAATGAAGTTCCGCTGGATCTCCCATTGGCACTGAATGCGGGACAAGCAAAAGCAATCTGCCAGCAGAGTCTTTACTCTGCCTGGTCTGAGAGACACAGTTTGGCCGCGTCCTTTCCCATCAAATATCTGGCGCTGGATGCGGCAGATGTGGTGAGCTTGGCCACCCAGAACCAGCAGGTAAACGGCCGCCTGACACAAAATTATCTGGGGGCGGATTTAACGGCGGATTTTGAAGCCGTGCAAATGGGGGCAACCGGATTACCCGACAACACCGCCGCTGATCCGGGAACAGGATATTCAGAGGTCCTGATCCAACGGCCGTCCTTTGCCGAGCTTTTCATCCTCGACCTTCCTTTGCTGCGCGATGAGGATGCGACCGGCGGGAACGGCAGCCGATATTACTTTGCCATGGATGGCTATGGTCAGAATTGGCGCGGTGCGGGCCTGTTTGTCTCCGATACGGGGGAACGGTATGAACAACGGGGCGTGATCCAGTCGCAAATGTGCTGGGGGGTCACCATGACAGCGCTGGCAGGGACGTCAGATCCCTGGCAGACGGACAGGACCAATACACTCACCATCCGGTTTTTAAATGGGCAGGACAGGCTTGAAACAGTGGCGCAGATCGGTGCCTTAAACGGGGCGAATGCCCTGCTCGTGGGCGATGAAATTATCAATTTTTCGGACATTACACTGCAGCCTGATGGTAGCTACGTGATCCATACATTGTTGCGAGGAAGACGGGGAACGGAAAGCGCCATCAACACTCATAAAGTAGGAGAGAGGGTGCTGCTTCTCGAAGGGGATCGATTGTCCCGCGCGGTCATGTCTTTAGGATTCCTCAACCTTCCCCACCACTGGAAAGCGGTGGGGGCTGGTCAATTGATCGAAGAGGTTCCTGCCCAGATAAAAAGCCTGACAGGCAGGGATCTCAAACCTTACGCTCCCGTTCACATAAAGTCTGAGCGATCTGCAGGGACTGTCCTGATTTCCTGGATGCGGCGCAGCCGGATGAACCGTGCGGGCTTAAGTGGTGATCCCCCTGTGTCAGAAGCGTCAGAACGGTATGAACTTTGTTTTGTCTACGGGGGCGCTGAGATTTCAAAATATGTGACGGACGAAAGGGTTTTTTCC
>JAESPT010000381.1 GCA_016765515.1 Sneathiella sp.
CTAAAAGCCAGCCACTTTTATGGTGTCCATGAAAACGAAAAAATTCGCTGACGCCTTCTTAGTCGCTTAAATCCAGGGCAAGTGCGGCCTGGTTGGCGGCACTGAAACGGGCCATATGACCATATTTGTCATGCTCGACGCCGATGACAATTTCTGATTTTTCTGATTTCAAACCCTGCTTCTGGGTGTCGGAGAGCGGGAAGTGAAGGAAATGGATGGCTGATGTTTTGCCGTCTTCTGTTGTCCGCTCAACTTCCTGTTCGGGGACAGCATAGGTTTTTTCGCCGTTAATAGAGACGTAGATTTTCTCTTCAACATGGCCCAGTTGACGCAACATGAAATCCCGGCGCACAGGATCATCAATTTCAATCATAAAGGTCGCGACCAACTCGGATCCATTGGGAATAAGCGGATTATAGGCGGATAACTCGTCGGTTATCTGCGCCTCACCGCCCCGTTCAATATACAGCATCTCGTGGATTTGAGACCACATGGTCTCATAATTTTCAAAATAGAAAGTAGCATGGGGCCCGACGGCAATCCGGCGATCTTTCTTTATGGCAATGAGTTTCTGCTTGTTTTCTTTACGGATTTTTTCGTAATCCGCCATCGGTATTATATCTGCCCGGGTGATTTCGTGTTTTGATTTTGTCATGTTCTCGTATCCAAGTCAGTCAAGGCCATAGGCTTTGGCAAGTAATTCAATTGGGTGCGTCGCTGTCAGTTTTTTTGCCGCTTCAGGATCCTGCTTTTCGATGCCTTGCAGAATATGTTCCGCGGCAAGGGGGCATTCTGAGGCAATAAACGGCGCGCCAGATTTAAGGACGTTTTTCGCCGCTGTTTTCCCTACCTTCAGGGCGGTTTCATAATTGCCCTTCATAATTCCCCAGGAACCTCCATGGCCCGAACAGCGTTCCACGATGGACACACGGGTCTTCGGGATAAGACGCAACATTTCTGCCCCTTTAGCCCCCATATTCTGAGCCCGTGCATGACAGGCAAGATGCATGGAGACGGGACCCTCTAGCGGTTCCATTTCTTGCAGGATGCCTTCCTTCTTGGCAATATTGACCACATATTCTGAGACGTCATAGGTGGCGCCGGCCAATTTTTTTACCAGGGCTTCATCAGGCGCAATCAACGGCCATTCGGATTTCAACATCAGGGCACAGGAGGAAACCAGAGCAATAACATCGTATCCCTTGTCTATCCAGACGCAGAGTTCTGCAGAGACGGAGCGGGCATTGTCCGCAACACCGGCGATATCCCCTTGTTCAAGCAGCGGCATGCCGCAGCAGCCCGGATAAACGACTTCAGTTTCCACGCCATTGCGCGCCAGAACAGCGCGGGTCGCTTCACCGATGGAAGGGCTGTTGTAATTTCCAAAACAAGTGGCATAAATAACCGCTTTTCGGCCGAAAGCCGGCGCATCCTTATTTACCTCCAGAGGGGTGCTTTTTGCCCGATCCATAAGTGTTTTGGAATTATATTTCGGCAAAGCCGCCTCGCGGTGAATGCCGAGGGTTTTTTCCATTAGGCCGCGAACGGCCTTGTTGTCTTTATTGCTCGCCCAGTTGGCGATGGGAGCGATGGGCTTTGCAAGTTTTCCATTACGATCCGTTTTTGACAGTTGCCGCGATATAAAACTATCTTCTCCCTTTTTCTTTTCAACAGCCCGGTAGCGGAGCATCAGATGGGGGAAATCCAGGTTAAATTCATGGGGCGGCACATACGGACATTTTGTCATATAGCACATGTCACACAGCGTGCAGCCATCGACCACCGGTTTGAAATCAGCGGAAGAGACAGAATCAAGTTCTTCAGTTGCTGAACCATCAATGAGATCGAAGAGGCTGGGAAAGGAATCACAAAGATTAAAGCAGCGTCGGCATCCATGACAGATATCGAAAATGCGCCGCATTTCTTCATCCAGGGCTTCTTCGTTGTAAAATTCCGGATTAGTCCAGTCAATTGGATGACGGGTAGGGGCGTCTAGGCTGCCTTCTCGCATAATGTACTTCCTCGTATTCGGCAGGACGGAGGTGCCGGAGCGATGAGATCACCGCTCCAACGGGTCAGGATATCAAATTGGAGAGCTACTCCATTTCATCCAAAGCTTTTTGGAAACGACCCGCGTGGCTTTTTTCAGCTTTTGCAAGTGTTTCAAACCAGTCAGCAATTTCGTCATGCCCTTCTTCGCGGGCTGTTTTTGCCATACCTGGATACATGTCGGTATATTCGTGAGTTTCACCAGCAATAGCGGCTTTCAGATTATTATCTGTGGGGCCGATAGGAAGACCTGTAGCAGGATCGCCGGTTTCTTCGAGATATTCTAGATGACCGTGCGCGTGACCGGTTTCACCTTCGGCAGTTGACCGAAAAACCGCAGCAACATCGTTGTATCCTTCGATATCCGCTTTCTGCGCGAAATAAAGGTACCGACGATTTGCTTGAGATTCACCAGCAAAGGCGTCTTTCAGATTTTGTTCTGTTTTACTTCCCTGTAGAGACATTAAGACCTCCTGGAATGGGATTGGCAGGTTTTTGAAATTCTTCAGAATTAAAGAATAGTCAAAATATAATCCCGCGCAGAACGGCTGTCAACAGATTAGAACACTTCTAAAGAAGAAAATTAATGTCGCAGAGACAGGGGAGGTGTTATTTCCGTTTTGTCAGGCGAACAATGACATCAATACTGGAAATTTCCGTCCCTTCGGGCAGGTTGGGAATATCATCAACGGTCAGCCGATGGGAAGAGATATCTTCCAACAGGCCGCGGTCTTCATGGAAGAAATGATGATGCGGTTCCACATTTGTATCGAAATAGGACTTGCTTGCATCAACAACAACTTCGCGCAACAGGCCTGCCGTAGTAAATTGGTGAAGGTTATTATAGATGGTCGCAAGAGAGATCTTGACACCTTTTCCCAGCGCTTCACCGTGCAGCTTTTCAGCTGTGATGTGGCGATTTCCCTCTGAAAACAGGAGCTTGGCCAACGAAATTCGTTGCCTTGTCGGTCTGAGATTTGCTGACCGGATTTTATTTTCCAGGTCAATCACGTCGGTTCTATTTTCATTCACTTGCGGTGTCATGACACAACTTTCCACTTTTCAGGGGGAAACTACTCATTCCTTATATAGTCGGTATTCTGGAATAATTCAAATCAGCAAATGAGAGAAAGTGCAAATTCCTATTTTCCAGTCATAATCTGGTCGACCAATTCCTTCACTGTTGGAATAAATCCGTCTTTATAAAACGGGTCTGAGGCAAAGTGATAGGCGCCGTGCCCAGCGAACATCAGGTTGTTTTCAATGTTGCTGGTAGAATGGATAACATCCTGAAGCGTTTTTTGAATACAGAAACTTCTTGGATCCGCTTTACGGCCCGTATTTCCTTTTTCATTTTCCGCCCAGTTGGAGAAGGAGCACTGAGAAAGACATCCCATGCAATCCACCTGATCTGTCCGAATTTCCTTCATTTTGTCAGGGGTGACAAAAATCATCGTTGAATTTGGCGTTTTAAGGGCAGAATTATATCCCGCTTCAACCCACTTTTCGGCATTTTCCTTATCCGTTGGTGTTAGATAAACTTCCCGCTTACGGGCACCGAAACTGAAGGCAGCACTATGTTCGCCAACGGGCTCATTCACAAAGGCAACCTGGCGTTCTGACCGTGCCTTCAACTCATCGAGAAAATTATTTCTCACGGCAGAGGACCAAAAACCTGTTGGGCTGAATTTATTCAAAAAGACATCGCCTTTTTTCAATGTCAGAAGTTTTTTCTTCCAGGCATCTGAAATAGGACTTTCTTTGGTGAGCAGGGGCCGTGTTCCAAACTGAAAGGTGATTGGACCAATTTCGGGGTTGTCTAGCCAATGGGTCCAGTCTTCAATATGCCAGACACCGCCGGCCATGATGATCGGGACATTGTGCAATCCCATTTCATTCATCATACTACGCAGCAGTGCAACACGGGGGTAGGGATCTTCCGGTATCATCGCATCTTCTGAGTTGGTCAGACCATTGTGACCACCGGCAAGCCATGGATCTTCATAGACAACGCCGCCAAGCCAATCAGCAAATTTGTGATAGGCCCGTTTCCACAGGGCTCTGAACGCCCGGGCGGAGGATATGATTGGATAGTAATGAATTTTATAGTCGGAAGCAATCTGAGCCACACGATAAGGCATCCCTGCGCCGCAGGTGATTCCGTGAATTAGACCCCGCGCGCCTTCAAGGACACCGTGCAGGATACGTTCTGCGCCGCCCATTTCCCAGAGAACATTCATATGGATGCGACCTTCGCCGCCAGCAAGTTCGTGAGCAATTTGTGCTTGTGATATACCGCCCTGAATTCCGTAGGCCACGAGTTCTTCATGTCGGTCACGCCGTGTCCGGCCATGATATTCTTGCGGGATCCGCATTCCATTATCATCATAACTGTCAGCGTTTACAGCAGAAAAGGTTGCCACGCCGCCAGCTGCCGCCCAAGCGCCAGAACTCTGACCGGTTGAGACGCTAACGCCTTTACCGCCTTCAATGAGAGGAAGGACCTCCTTACCTGAGATGACGATGGAATTCAGTGACTTCACGAGACTATCCCTACTGTAGAATTACGCTTTACTTACCACTTAGAGCAAGTTGATCCTAGCATCAAGCTAAGAACAAGAATAGAGGCGGCGTGCAATATTCACGCCGCCTTTCATCACGTTCTGATCAGCTTTCTTCAGCGGTTTCAGAGGTCTTGTTTTCATCCGCTTCAATAGCCTTGATTGACAGGCGAACTTTACCTCTATTGTCGATTTCAAGGACTTTAACGCGGACTTCGTCCCCTTCATTGACAATGTCAGTCACTTTAGAAACGCGTTTTGGAGCTAGCTCTGAGATGTGAACCAGACCGTCACGATTTCCGAAGAAATTCACAAAAGCACCGAAATCAACAACTTTCACTACTTTACCAGTGTAAATGACGCCAACTTCAGGGTCATCAACGATAGATTTGATCCAGTTGACAGCCGCTTCGGCGGCTTCTTCTGATGTGGCGGCAACTTTAACAGTTCCATCATCATCAATATCGATTTTTGCGCCTGTTTCTTCACAGATTTGGCGAATAACTTTACCGCCTGTACCGATAATATCCCGGATCTTGTCTTTTTTGACAGTCAGTTGGGTTATGCGCGGCGCACCATCACGAACACCATCACGGGCAGAATCAATGGCTTTTGCCATTTCACCGAGAATAAGCAGACGACCTTCTGTGGCTTGAGCCAAGGCAATCTTCATAATTTCTTCGGTGATACCAGCAATCTTGATATCCATCTGCAGGGAGGTGATGCCCTTTTCAGTTCCCGCAACCTTGAAGTCCATGTCACCCAGGTGGTCTTCATCTCCCAGGATGTCAGACAGAACAGCAAACTGACCATCTTCTTCCAGGATCAGGCCCATGGCGATTCCAGCCACTGGACGTTTCAAGGGCACTCCGGCATCCATTAGAGAGAGTGATGTACCGCAAACAGTTGCCATGGAAGAAGAACCGTTGGATTCAGTCACTTCAGAGACAACACGCAATGTGTATGGAAATTCATCCTTGCTTGGCAGCAATGGATGAACGGCCCGCCAAGCGAGTTTTCCGTGACCGACTTCGCGGCGGCTTGTGAAGCCAACACGTCCGGCTTCACCAACTGAGTAAGGAGGGAAGTTGTAATGCAACATGAAGTTTTCGCGATATTCGCCGCCAAGTGCATCAACAATCTGTTCATCCTGACCGGTGCCCAATGTTGTAACAACAAGAGCTTGGGTTTCACCGCGTGTGAACAGAGCGGAACCATGACTGCGAGGAAGCGCACCGATTTCTGCCATGATCGGACGCACTGTTTTTGTGTCCCGGCCGTCAATACGGGTTCCTGTAGAAATGATGTTGCCGCGAACGATGGATTTCTCAATTTTCTTGAGAATGCCGCCAGCATCTTCCAATTCTGTTTCATCAAGCTCAGCCAGTGCCGCTACTTTCGCAGCAGAGATTTTCTCTGATCGGGTCTGCTTAACCTGCTCTTTATAAGCTTCAGTCAGAGAAGCTTCGGCAGAGGCTTTGATTTTAGCTGTAAGATTCACGTCGACTTCAGGAGGTTGGTAATCCCAAGGCTCTTTTGCACAATCTTCAGCAAGGTCAATAATCGCATCGATGACAGCTTGAGTTTCTTTATGGCCGAACATAACCGCACCAAGCATCTGTTCTTCAGATAGCTCGTTTGCTTCGGACTCGATCATCAGAACCGCTTCGTCTGTACCGGCTATGACAAGATCAAGATCTGTGTCAGCCATTTGTTCGATTGAAGGGTTAAGAACATATTCACCATCAATGAAACCAACGCGGGCAGCACCAACAGGACCCATGAACGGGATTCCGGAAATTGTCAGAGCGGCAGAAGCACCGATCAATGCAATGATGTCCGGGTTATTTTCCAGATCATGAGCCAGAACTGTACAAATGATCTGAGTTTCATGTTTAAAACCGGCGACGAAAGAAGGGCGCAGTGGCCGGTCAATCAGGCGGGAGACAAGAGTCTCGTTTTCAGATGGGCGACCTTCACGCTTGAAAAATCCCCCTGGAATTTTTCCTGCAGCATAGGCTTTTTCCTGATAATTAACCGTCATCGGGAAGAAGTCCATGCCGGGTTTGGGAGCCTTTGCAGCGACCGCAGTACAGAGTACTTGCGTTCCGCCATAGGTAATCATCACAGCACCATCAGCCTGACGGGCGACTTTACCTGTTTCCATTACGAGCGGACGACCGCCCCACATCACTTCCTTGCGATGTATTTCAAACATATTATTTCCTTCCAATACAGAGACAGCCCCATGCTGTTCTGCCGATATTCGGAGCCCTATGCCCCGGTTTATATTCTATTCTCAAACTGCGCTTCTGAAGGGACCTCCAGAATCACCGAACGCCGGCATGCAAAGGGCGTTATGCCTATTGCAGAACCGGCGTTGGAAAATGTTCTGATCCTGTCGAAAAAGATCAAGCGACGTATCCTTACTTACGGATACCAAGGCGCTTAATAATCGTCTGGTAACGACCTTCATCATTTGTCTTCACATAGTCGAGCAACCGGCGACGCTTGCTCACCAGGCTCAGCAAACCACGACGTGAATGTACGTCTTTTTTGTGATCTTTAAAATGTTCTGTAAGATTTACAATCCGCTCTGAAAGAATGGCTATCTGTACGTCAGGAGAACCAGTGTCTCCTTCTTTAGTAGCAAATTCCTTGATCAGTTCTGCTTTTTTTTCTGCAGTGATCGACATCAATATACTCCATCATTCTGTATGTTAAAAACCCGGACAGGAAATAACGTGCCATCTTCAATTTTGGAGATGGCAACAGGGATATTCCCCTCCATCGCACAGACAAATCCGTCTGCTAAATTTGGAACCGCCACGTCATTGCCGTGTCTCACGCGTTGTGCCTGAGTTTCCGAAATGGCCACCGCCGGGATGTCGTCCAGCGCGGTCGTCAGTGGAAGCAGGTCCTCAAAACTCGCCGGACACTGCCATAGCTTTTCTAACTTATCCAGTGAAATCGCATGGTTTTCTAAAAAAGGACCGACTCTGGTGCGCCGAAGTGCAGAAAGATGAGAAAAAGTCCCCATTTTTAGCGCCATATCACGTGCAAGGGCCCGTATATAGGTGCCTTTTCCGCAAACCACGTCAAAGACAGCTCTGTCGTCATCGATGCATTCAATTAGATTCAGGGAGTGAATTGTTACTTCCCGTTCAGGAATCACAACTTCCTCACCGTCTCTTGCCAGTTTATAGGCGCGTTTTCCGTCTATTTTAATGGCAGAATATATGGGGGGGTATTTGCTTAATAACGCCCACGAAATCGGGAATGGATTGCAGGATGTCAGTCTCGGATGGGCGATGATCTGTAGTGGACGTTGGTTCGCCGTCGATATCATCCGTATTGCGGCTTTCTCCCCATGTGGCAGTAAAGCGGTATTCTTTTGTGTCGTCGACAATATACCCGGCTGTTTTCGTGGCTTCCCCCAAAGCAATTGGCAGAATGCCCGTGGCAAAAGGATCGAGAGTTCCGGCATGTCCAGCTTTTTGGGCATTGGTAATCCGTTTTACCGCACCAACCACTGCAGCTGAACTCATTCCAGGAGGTTTATCGATGTTCAGCCATCCATGAACTGGTATTCCCCGACGCTTGCGAGCCATTATGCCTTACTCACTCAGAATCTGTCTGATTGCGGCGGATTAACGCATCGATGTGATCTCCATATTCAAAAGATTCATCTTTTTTAAACGTGAGACGGGGCGTGAACTTCATGGAAAGCTGCTTTCCAATCTCCCCTTGAATGAAACCGGCTGATCGATTTAAACCAGCAATAATCTCAGTATCTTTGAAGCCACCGAGAGGAATTACGTATACTGTCGCGCTTCTCATATCATTGCTTGGCTTTACTTCCGTCACAGTGACAGAAACACCCGTGACATCCGGGTCATGGAGATTATCTGCTGCAAGAACTGAAGACAGGATATGGCGCAATTGCTCGCCAACGCGGAGTTGACGTTTGCTAATCTTTTTGCGGGGTTGTTTTTGAGATGCCATGGAGAGCCTCACTCATCAAAAAAGCAGGGGCATTCAAGCCCCTGCACTTTGTTTTCTTCATATATTTTCAGAGGAATGTCGGAGGGTGATTAGAGGTGGCGGGCCACTTCCACAACTTCGAAACATTCGATGTAATCTGCTTCTTTAAGATCATGGTAATTTTCAAATGCCATGCCACATTCCATACCGGATTTCACTTCCTTCACTTCATCTTTAAAGCGCTTCAATGTGGATAGTGTTCCTTCGTGGATCACAATATTGTCTCTCAGCAGGCGCACTTTGGCACCGCGTTTGACTGTACCTTCGGTGACAATACAGCCACCGATTTTACCAAGCTTGGAAATGTCAAAGACTTCCTTGATTTCTGCATAGCCAAGGAAATCCTCACGCATTGTTGGCGCAAGCATGCCAGACAGCAGGGCTTTGATATCATCAATAACGTTATAGATGACAGAGTAATACTGAATATCAATTCCCTGGGATGCTGCTTCTTCCCGGGCCTGTCGATTTGCCCGTGTGTTGAAGCCAATAATCATTGCGCCAGATGCCTGTGCAAGGGAAATATCAGATTCGGTTATTCCGCCAACGCCAGAGAGAAGGATATTGACCTTCACTTCGTTAGTTGCCAGTTTTTCGAGGGACGCAACAATGGCTTCCGCAGAACCCTGAACATCGGTTTTTATGACAAGTGGCAGCTCGTCAGCAGTCCCTTCCTTAATGGCTATGAACATTTGCTCGATAGTACCGCGGGCTGTTGCGGTCACTTTCTTGTCTTTTGCCACACGCTGGCGATATTCGGCAATTTCTCTGGCTTGTCCTTCCGTCTCTGTCACGACGAAATCGTCACCGGCAATTGGCGATCCTTGTATGCCCAGAACTTCCACAGGAACAGAGGGACCCGCGGATGCAACCGGGCTTCCACGATAATCAAGAAGGGCACGAACTTTACCGTAAGAAGGTCCGGCAACGAAATTGTCGCCCACTTTTA
>JAESPT010000382.1 GCA_016765515.1 Sneathiella sp.
AGCTTTATGCAGGTCTGCTCCAATAAGACTTGCTCCGACCAAGTTGGCGCCATTGCATTTGGCATTTATAAGCAGAGCACCATCGAGTGTCGCCATTGAGAGGTTGACAGACCAGGCACGCCCAATTGGTTGACCTGTTGTATCCATCAACATCAAAGGAATTAGACTGGCATTCGTTAAATTGGCTTTCGCCAGCGTGGCACCGCGCAGGTTGGCGCCCTCCAATCGGGCCTCTGTCAAATTCGCCTTGATGAGGATTGCACTGGACAAATCTGTCATAATTAATCTGGCCCCCGCCAGATTGGCACCGCTGAGGTCCGCACCGCGCATGTTGGCACCATCCAGTATGCAATTTGAAAAGTCCATGCCGCTTAAATCGGCATTTTGAAAAGAACACCGCTTGCCAGCGGTACCGTTGCTCTCCACCCAGAGCCTGTGAGCCTCAAGCGTGGTAGATAGCTCAGCGTGAATACGGGATTTGGTCTGCTCAGGTGTTTCTCCAGCGCCCTCAAAGGCAAGTCCGGTAACGCCATCAAGGTTGGCCCCAGCCAGTTGAGCGCCAGCCAGATCTGCTCCTGACAAATTAACATGCTGCATATTCGCATCACACAAATCCGCTCCCTGCAGATTAGCACCACTCAAATCTGCACCAGCCAAAATAGCGCCGTTCAAGTTGGCATGTTCAAAATTAACACCAGAAAGATCGGCCTCCGTAAAATCACAACCACCAAAGAGTGCGCCCCCGCAATCAGCATTTTTAAGCGATGCACCGGCTAAACAGCCGCCCGTCAAATTTGCATTCTGCAGTTCTGCGTCATCCAACTGTGCTTGAGTTAGATCAGACGTGATGATCTTAACCGTCTTGCCTGTATTATTCAGGAGCGTCCCAGGGCGAAGGTCGGCATTTACCAGCTTAGTACCGTGTAATATGGCTCTATAAAATTTTGTACCCCGCAAATCAGAACGTGATAAGTCACTGTCTGTGAGGTCTGCCCGAATAAAGGAGGCACAGAAACCATCCAGGTCCTGTAAATTTGCGTTACTGAGATCACATCCCTCCAACTCTGCGCCGACCATTTTTGCCGAGCGCAAGTTAGTACTACTGAAATTGAAACCGCTCACGTCTGAAAAAGTCAGGTCTGCGCGTATCCCATCCTTATGATCCATAAGCCATTTTTCATGATCGATAATAAGGGCAACCAAACTATTTGGATCCATCGTTCATACCCATTGAGGGCCCCCTTGAGTGATCATAACAATTCGAGGTGAAGATTTTGTTTCCACATAATATGGGTCTCGTTATTCAGAAAGACACTCATGATTTAGCGAGCAAGGCTTTATTCAACTTTTCCAAAGGCGACAGTGAAGAGTCGAGCCCTTTTTGAAGTGACATTCGGAATCTCTTTTTTATTAGGTAGGGCTGTGTCCGCTGTCACTACGCTTGACGCGCAGAGTTCCTATATCTCCCTTCATGTGATTTTTTACCCTTCTAGGATTAATTGATTTATGGGCAAGACCCTTACATTTATGCTGAGTCTTTTGTTTGCTGCACTAATAATCGCCCCTGTAAATGCCCAGGATTTTGGACGGGTATTCCAGGAAGCACAGATAGAGAATGCAACTTTATCGCCAGCGAATGAAAAGGGGATCAGCACTCTACGGTTACGGCTGACGAATTTAGCCATTGGAAACCTCATTATCATTGGAGTGAAGGGATCCAGCCATACAAATTCGCGGATCATGGCTGAATTTGAGCCAGATAAATATGTAAAACTGGATTCGCTTTCTATTGAGGCCGAAGAAACACTGGATATGGCAGACGCCAAAATTTTTGTGCAATTGTTAGACATGAATATACCTGTCAAATCAGGAGATAGGATGGAATTGAAACTTGTCCTCGCAAATGGTGAGCTGCCCTTCACGGCAAGAATACAACCCCGCCCTTAACAGGCATATTTCTTCCTTTGACAGACCTTCCAAAAACACGTTAATTTGGATGCGCATTCCTTGTATGCATCCTATCCGCGGAAAAGGCTCAGCCTGACAGGGACTTGAAAAAATCCATACTTTCATACGATTTTTAGGCGTTTGGCGGATACGGCAATGAAGGAAAGTCGTATGCAAAATTTTAGAGAAGCTCCGATTGTGAGCACTGCGGTTTCGTCGACCCAATATACTGACGGTTTTCAACATGAGGCTGACTTAAAAGCGAAGAAATTGCTGGCGGAATTCCAGGCAGGGAATGAAGCCGCTATCAAGATAATTCGCGACCGTCATCCTGTGGGAAAACGAGAGGGTTTCAGCCCGACCCTTTTGGATGCGCGTCAGGTTATCTTGTTTCAAAATATGGAAGGCAAAGAGCTTTCACTGGAAAAACTTAAAAAAGATGCAAAGCGGCTGTTAAAAGACTTGAAAGCCAAGGACCCGGTTACACTGCATCGCGCCAGCGTGGCTCATCCAAAAGTAAAAGCTGGAACGCGCGCTGTTGAGGAGCTTACACTCGTCGATATTCATCATATTCTGGCTGTGGAAAACAGTTTTGCCAGCTGGCCAAAACTTAAGTCCCATTTGAAGGCAATGGATGCCGCCGCTCAACTAGTCAACACAGGACAAAAACTCGATAGCCCGACATCGCTGCATATTCGCTGCGGCAACGATATTAAACCCGTGTTGAGTGAGGCAGGGTTGCAGGGTGACTTTATGGAAGTCATCAACCCATTTTCCATGGGGCCGGTATTGCCGGATCGGCTGGAGCCTTCTTCATTAAAAATGCGTAGTGATTATATGAAGGCGGTTCTGGGTCCCTATATTGAGGAAGACCGGCGCACTAATATGACAAAAAGCCTGGTAGATGAAGAAGAAGCCCTGCGAGCGCTTCCCGGTGACTATCAGGACATCACTCTGTGGTTCGAACATGATGCGTATGACCAGCTCTGTTTGGCCTATATTCTGCATCATATGGCGCAGCGGAGCCCCAATCTCCCTTTTTCTCTCAATCTCGTGCAGATCGACCGGTTTCCCGGTGTAAAACGATTTGTCGGCATCGGTCAGATTAGCCACCAACCCGCCGGTATTGCTCTGCTGTATCAACAACGGTTACCTGTTAGCCCTGCAATGATATCTTTCGGGGCAACTATGTGGGAAGCCTTTACAAACAGCGACCCTATGCATCTTTGGCGGCTCTGCCAGGAAGAAAGGACGCCCCTACCTCTCATGCAAAATGCCATGATGCGGATGCTGGCCGAGCTGCCCTCTCCTAAAAACG
>JAESPT010000383.1 GCA_016765515.1 Sneathiella sp.
AGTGGATGCGGACAACATCGTCATCGGTGGTGTCTCCCGGGGAGGGGCGCTGGCCGTTGCCTATGCGGGGCATCATCCTGATCAGGTTAAAGGTGTGATCAACTTCGTTGGTGGCTGGATGACCAATAAGTGCGAAGGCGGGCCAACAATAAATAAAGCTGTGTTTGGCCAAGGGATATTCTATAAACGCCCGACGCTCTGGCTCTATGGCAAAAATGATCCTTATTATTCCACGGCTCACACACGGTGGGTGTTCGAGACGTTTGTCGCAGGCGGCGGCAAGGGGACCTATCTGACATATGATGTGCCGGAGACCAACGGACATCTCCTTTACCGTCATCAGAAGATTTGGGGAAAAGCACTGGATCAGTATTTGTCTGAAATTTCCACCGAACCGATTTTAACTGAAGAAAAACCTGTTCCGCCTAGGCATGAAAAAATTGCGTCGCCTTTTGACGATGTTCCCTTGCCTGATGATTTGGCCATAACAAAACCTGAGATGACTCTATCAGAAACTCGAAAGAAATTTTCCGGTCTATGGGCAGGTACATCCAAGGGAAACTGGAACCATGTGATGGCTGTGGAATCCCTTGATCAGATCGGCGGTCAGGCTCTTTTTGCTCTGGGTGAAAACAAGGCACTTGGCGTCGCACAGGGCCTGTGGGTTCGTTTGGAGGCTGTTTGGAAAGGTGCAAACTTAGTGGCGTACCTTGATGGTGGACGGAAGGCAATTTATCGCATGCAAGGACCTAACCGCATGGAAATGACATTTATAGATGCAACCGGTCAACAGCTTGATCAAATCCGCTTGAGCAGGTTGTAAGCGAATGAGAATAGGCTGCAACGATCATAAAATTCATTTAAATGGCTCTTCCCTGAGTATTTTCTCCGTGAGTTCGAACATTTTGGCCACGTGGTAGCCGTCCATGATGGCGTGGTGGGCCTGGACGTTGAGGGGCATGAGCCATCGATCACCGCGTTTCGTGTATTTCCCCCAGGCAATGCGCGGTATGCAGTCCTCCACCCCGTTATGGGCGTGGGTCATGGCGGTGAAATGCATCCACGGGGCGCAGGTTAAATATGTCCATTGATCGGTGACCGTACTCTCTTCCAGCTGAGTTTGCTGACGGGCCTGTTCCTTGGCTTCATTGCACAAATAGTTGAATTCTGCCCAATCGGCTGAATACTGACTTTCGCAAAAAGCGAACTGGGTCTCTTCAATGGGAACGGTGAAGGAGGGATGGGTGACGGAATATTCGTAGACTTTGTCTCCGCTGAAACGCGTCCGAAATTCGGGGATGCTGTTGACCGCCTTCATGATGGCAAACAATATGGCGTTAAAGACAGATAACCCTGTTGGTTTTATGTCGTTGATAAAACGCGTGATATCAATATCCGCCGTCACGCCGAAGTGGGGACTGGCGGAGGCCCTGAATAATTCGTAGGGCTTTCGCCTGTTCCAGGTTGCGAGATCAATTTCCCTCATACTTCGCTATACCATTCCCACAATTCTTTCGCCGGAATAAAAGCACCCAATATCATGACAGCAGAGCCTGCAATTTTTGTCAGATGTTTACCACTGCCGCCCGTTGGGGAGAATTTCGAGAAGACAAAACCGGAAAATACGCCGACAGAGCCCATGACCACCAGGGAAATCAGTTGAAAAAGAACTCCGAAAAACAAAAATTGTTCTGTGGCATAGATAGAGGTTGTTTCTACAAATTGCGGCAGGAAAGCAAGAAAAAACAGGGCCACCTTGGGGTTTAGAATATTCATGAGAATAGTCTGGCGGAAAATGCGGTTCAGAGGTGGGTGAGCGTTATCAGAGCCCAAAGCGATTGGACCGGACCGGGCAATTTGCCAGCCGATATAAATGATGTAGGCAGCGCCTGCATATTTGATCACGGCAAACAGGATCGGAGAAGAAGCAAGGATGGCCGACAGTCCAAAGGCTGCCAAAATGATATGGAGGAAAATGCCTGTTGCCAGTCCAAGAGCAGCGACAAGGCCAGCCCGCCAACCTTGAGCAAGCCCGCGCATGGCCACATAGACAATGTCCGGACCGGGAGCAAGTGCCAACAGAAATGCGGTAGAAAGGAAAAGAAGGATGGTTGGTAATTCAGGGATCATTTAAGGCTCCAATTAGTGTTCCGATTAAGCTACCCGTTTCAATAAAACCATACAAGGTGAGCGAAAAATGTACAAAAATAGTACAGTAATGAGTTGCAAAAAATTGATAATATAGTATGTGTACAATTCTTAGGTTCGAATACACGACTTATGATATGGATGCACTTTTTATTCGAACCCCTACTTTTATAAGGGCATCCGGGAGAGAGAACATGGCGACAGGCACAGTAAAGTGGTTTAACTCAACCAAAGGATTCGGTTTCATTGAGCCTGACGCAGGTGGAGCTGACGCGTTTGTTCATATATCAGCTGTTGAACAAGCTGGACTGACTACCCTGCAAGAAAACCAAAAAGTTTCTTACGAACTTACTGAAGGTCGTAACGGTAAAGCTTCTGCGGAAAGTTTGAAAGTTCTCTAAGAACTTTTACTGAATAGAATTTTGAAAAAGGCGGCGTTTGTCGCCTTTTTTTGTGACCTTTTTCCGACGTCATATCCGTAAGCGTTGAATTATTTGCAGCTGAATTCTCAATTTTAGTGATTTTATACTTGAGCCTAGTCTTGCAATCTGATTAATATTTCTTTTATAAAATATACAAAAGGCGCGTTGAGATCCGTGTGATGGCGGACCCGCTGTCTTCATTATCGTATGGTAGGTCACGATTTATGTGTTTGTAGGATTTTATATTAAAAATATATAATATTTAAAAAATCAGAGTGGAGCTGTAAGTATAAATTTCAACAAAAAACAGGGGATGACGGATGAAAACCAATTCAAAAGCGCAGATTTCTGCAGAAAAAACCATGAAGGCTGCAAAGCAACATTCCAGACGGGGCGTGTTGAAAAATGCCGCTTTACTGGGATCAGTTGCTGCAATGGGGCCATGGGTTGTTGAAAATGCGTTTTCTTCATCAGGTCATTTGAATATTATGATGTGGTCCGATTATCTGCCGAAATCGTTCCGAGAAAAATTCAAAGCCAAAACCGGCATCACCATCAAACATACCCCATACGGTTCAAATGAAGAACTTCTCAATAAGCTGAAAGCGACCAAAGGTCGTGGTTTTGATCTCATCAGTCCGACCAATGATCGCGGCGGGCAGTGGCAGGATTTAGGCCTCCTTGGCACAATTGATATGAACCGCGTGGATACCAGTGCAATTTTGCCTTCCATGATGAATATATCTTCCAAATTTTCCTGGGATGGCAAGCCGCGCCATTTACCCTTTATATGGGGAACTGAGGCGCTGGCTTATCGGACCGACAAATTCACGACCGACTATGGCAAACTTTCCTACGGAGATTTATGGATTCCCGAAATGAAAGGCAAAATCATGGGCCGACCTCATTCCATGATGGCAGGGATTGGGCGCTATCTGGAAGGAAAAGGAGATCTCCCGCCCTTTACGGAAGCCTATGAGTCCGAAGAGAAAATGCGTAAAATCTGGGATAAAATCACCAAACTTGCCGTAGAGCACAAGCCTTGGATCAAACAGTTCTGGAACGATGCTGATGGGCAAATAAACGGCTTTATGCAAAATGGGGTTGTCCTTGGCCAGACATGGGATGGTCCGCCGCTTCGTCTTTTCAAGGAAAATAAACCGGTTCGGTTCATGGCACCAAAAGAAGGCGCATTCACCTGGCTGGACGGCTTGGCCATCCCCCTTGGGGCAAAGAATATTGATGCAATATACGAATTTGTAAATTTCGCCAACGATCCGGAAATCAGCGGATTGATCGCCAATGAAACCGGTTATAATACTGTCAGTACGGGGGCTGCAGACTATTTGACTGAGGACAGCAAGAAAGCGTTTGCATCGGCCTATCCGGGGGATGCGCTGGATAAACTATGGCCGTGGCCTGCTACTCCCTCCTGGTATGCGGAAATTCGCAATCAATATCGTGACAAATTTGTGGCTGCATAGTTTCCCCGCAAAATACAAGTTGAATTGGAGCAGCACATCTGTGCTGCCCATTCCTATCGTTTGTCTTGCGTAACTTGTTCCCGAATGCCAGCAAATACCCTCTGTTTATTGATTGGTCGGGATATTCCGGAGAAGCTTGAATGAGTGCTGATGTAGAATTAGATCACCTGACTATAAAATTTGGCGAATTTACCGCTGTTCACGACGCTCATTTACGAATTAATGGCGGAGAATTTTTTAGTTTTCTGGGGCCGTCCGGTTGCGGAAAAACAACAATATTGCGAGCCGTGTCCGGTTTTACAGATCCGACCGAAGGGACCGTTCGAATTGGCGGTAAGGATATGCTGGGGATTGGCCCCAACAAACGACCAACGGCTTTAATTTTTCAGAATCTGGCTCTGTTTCCCTTAATGACCGTGGCAGAAAATATTGCTTTTGGTCTGGAAGTGCGCG
>JAESPT010000384.1 GCA_016765515.1 Sneathiella sp.
CCGGGCTTTTAGGCCTGATGAGAGGCATTTGAACGGCGTTAATTATGTTCACGGCGGAATGTTAATGTCCTTTGCCGATTCCGCCCTTGCCCGGGCAATTAACCATCAACACAAAATAAGATGTGTAACAATAAAGATGAATTCAGAGTTTTTATCTCCCGTGCGCGCCGGTGACTGGGTGGAAGCGCATATGGAGGTTGTTCGAAAGACCAGATCCATCGCTTTTGTTCGCGGTGAATTGAAAGTCGGCCAGAAAACGGTTTTCAAAGCGGATGCGCTTTTTCATGCGATAAAGCCGCAGGATCAAAGGAAACTGCCAAAAAATGCTGTACCGGCATAAAAAAATTGAAGAAAACGAAAAAAAATCGCATCAATCGCTTGCAGGGGCAGTATCAATGGTGTAGATCATCGCCACGGCCATCGGGGCGTAGCACAGCCTGGTAGTGCGCTCGCTTTGGGAGCGAGAGGTCGCAAGTTCGAATCATGCCGCCCCGACCAATAAAAAGCCTTTCAAGATAACATCTTGAGAGGCTTTTTTTATGTCAAACCTCAACTGTCATCATAGGTAGATACTGGAATTTCTTTTAAATTCCACTTTTATTTGTCGCAAATGGTCGTTAAATTTATCATCAAGAATATCAGGGATACTGGGAAGACATGATGACTAAATCTCAACGACCTCCATATAGCGTGCGACAAATTGGTTTGGCCGGATTAGGAGCGATGGCACTGGCGATGGTATCATTGCCAACGATTTCCACTGCAGAAACCATATCCGGTCTAACACCTGCAAAAATACAGCCTTCTGCTGATCATTTGAAACCAGGATTAGCTGTGCAATATTACGGCGCTCAATTTAATCACATCACTGAATTGATTCAGTGGATGGATTACAAAGATGGATGGTCCGGGGACCCAATCCCCATGCTCAATTATCAGGTTGGGGCAGGGAACGTCCTGACGACGTCATCCAATGATATGGTGGGGGCGGACATTACGGGCCTTATCAATTTTGAAAGGTCTGGAAGCTATACCATTATGGTTCAATCCAATGATGGGGTTCGTCTCAATATTGGTGGAAAAATGATTTATGAAGACCCGGATGTACACGGAGATCGTTTTTCTGATGAAATAACACTTGAGATTTCCGAGCCAGGCTGGTATCCGGTGCGTGTTCTTTACTTTGAAAAAAAGAACACGTCGACGTTGGAACTATATTGGGATCCTCCAGGACCGCAGGAAATCGATTATGTACCCGCTGAGGCATTCGGGCATATTAGGAAATGATGTGACATGAGTCTGAAAGCAAGAATTTATCAACCGGCTAAAAATGCCATGCAGTCAGGCCGTAAGGGCATGAAAAAATGGCGTTTGGATTATACACCGACAGCCAGTCGATATGCAGACCCATTGATGGGCTGGACAGGCTCGCAAGATATGACGTCGCAGGTTTCAGTTTCTTTTGACGATAAAGAAGGAGCGATCGGGTTTTGTGAGACAAACGGCATTGACTACAATCTGTTTGAGCCAAAGAAACGAAAGCTTAACATCAAGACATATGCCGATAACTTTTCCTATAGCCGCGTTCGTGGCTAATTAGGGAATAACAGAATTCAGGCCCCATAGCTCAGCTGGATAGAGCAACAGACTTCTAATCTGTAGGTCGCACGTTCGAATCGTGCTGGGGTCACCATATTTTTCAATGGGTTAGCAAGATTTATAACAGTCTTGCTGACCCAGTTTTCCAAAAAATTGCTCACTTGTTCCTACGCTGTTCCAATTATTTCGTAGGAGCCGTGAATTTGGACGAGGCACATTATAAATTGCTGGCAGAATGTGATAATTTTGTCTTCAAAATTCTAACATCCGACTGGGCGATGTTCTTTGATCTTTCTTTGAGTTCCTGAATTTGTCTATCCAAAGATTGAACGCGAGGAAACCCTGTTTCTATCAGCATTTTTTCAATTCGATATCGCCAGTCATGTTTCAAAAACATTTGCTGCGTATTCCTATTCCCAATTTGCCTGAGATCGTCCGGGCTATCTAGAAGTTCCATTATTTTTTTAAGTGCCCTCTCTGGATCATCAGGCAAGTCGATGGTGGCATCCCGCCAATCCAATAGAGCCAAGGCTTCTTCTGTTTTTGGGGACTGTCCAACAACAACAGCACCTGCTGCTAAGCTTTCATACCAACGGGGTCCGACAAAGGAATGTTGTGAACGACCATTTGGATTGTGATAGAGTGAGTCAAATGTCAATGACAGTTGAGAATTCCGCAAAGAGTGCCAAAACAGTTCACGATATTGTTGCCAGTTCTTCATACCGGGAGAAATAATTGCATTGGTATGTTGGTAGATATAGGGGCTTCCGGGTTTGTTGAAAGTTGCTGCCAAAAGATCATTCAGCATTGGTTCCTGACGGCCAAACCCGTTGACTGAAATAAAGCGTGACGGATGGTCACCTGCTACCTTTAAAACATCAACCGCCATGGGAGAGTAATGAAAGGGGAGATCGAAAAGATTTGCTAAAACAGGTTGGTTTTCTTTAAAGGGCACAAATATGTGGTCAATTTGGCAAATACGCCGATAGCGTGGGATAAAATGGCGGGCGCCTGGAAGTGTCAGATATTTCAATTCATGAATATAGGCGCCAAAGACATATGCATATGTCTTTTTTGCCGGTATTTTATACTTTTCCAACAAAGCATACATCTTCGCCAGTTTACGAAAATTATTCGCAACAAGGAATACAATGTCATACTCTTTGTTGTATTTATCCCGATTTTCACCAGTTGTCTGAGTTTTGACGGATGGAATATTTGAAAGCTCTAGTAAGTCAGCTTGCAAGCTGTCAATAATTGCATCTTCAAATTCAAAACTGCACGCATCGGCATATTCCGTATATATAGCCCGGGCACTGACAACCAAAAAATTCGGCATTAATTGAACCTTAAACAAAATACCAAGTAGACTACAGGCAGTTTTCTCAAAACATTAGAGTGTCATAATGTCAGCAGTTATTTTAAATTCTATTAACTGTTGCCGTATTTCTGTTTCGTAAATTTTGTTCATAATAATAATTTTGTCAGGATTAAGGTCGATCAATTCCTGAGGCGATGCAATCTTGATGGCGATGCCGGGAATATACTTGCCACGCCGGTTTGGGTTGATGTCGACAACCATGGATATTTCTTTTGTTATTCCAATTGCGGAGAAGAAGGAAACGCATTTGGATCCAGAACCCCAAATTGCTATTTTTTCATTGTTTTCGTTTGCTGATTTGAAAAATTGAGTCCAGAATTTTAGTTTTTTGACCAACTCCCGTTGAAACTGATCAATCAGCTGGCGGGTTTCATCCAAACTTTCCTCAATCGAGAATAATTTAGATGTTTTGGAAACATTTGGATTGGATTCAGCAATCAAATACTGATCTTGATAGACAAGATTAATGTCACTGATACCAAATCCTATATGTCTTAGAAACCGTGCAAATGTGCCGGGCGTGAAATAGGAACAATGCTCATAATATATATCTTCGAAGGCAGCGGTTTGAAGGACCCGTCTCATATCAGGAATTTCAATAACAACAGGTTTGTCATTATCTGTTGTCGCGGCTTTTTTAATTAACATCATAAATTCGCGTACGGGCTGAATATGC
>JAESPT010000385.1 GCA_016765515.1 Sneathiella sp.
AATATCAACCCGGATAATCTTTTGGCCACGGGAAAACGGCAAAATCATATCACAGAGTATCGCGAGATGTTGCTCGCTTGGAAAGAATATCCAGTCGTGATTTTAGGCTCATTCATCACCGGTTTTCCAACCGATACCAAAGAGTCTATTATACGGGATATTGAGATCATTAAACGGGAACTCCCCATTGATATTTTTAACCCGACGATCCTGACTCCCCTGCCAGGAAGTGCGGATCACAAGAGAATGCTGGAAACCGGCGAGTGGATGGATCCTGATCTCAATAAATATGACCTCGCTCATTGCGTGACTCATCATCCCCTCATGTCCAAAGCGGAATGGGAAAGTGCGTGGGATGAAATGTTCGAAAGATTTTATACAATGGAGCATATGGAAACCATTCTGCGCCGGATGGTTGCTCTTGGATCGGGCAAGCGCTTAACGACAATTAACCGCCTCGTCTGGTATTCAGAACTGATAAAACGATCGAGTTCCCCGTCCTATGATGCCGGTATATGGCCGATCCGCCATCGCCGGGATCGACGCCCGGGAATGAAATTGGAATCTATTCCAGTTTTTTGGTATCGATACTTGAAAGAGGCGATCAGTATCACCTTTTTCGCTAAATTAACCTATTGGCAACTGCGCTGGAAAGTGTGGAAAATCGAACATGACCCAAAGCGCATGGAGTATGTCGACGATGCCATACGGCCTGCAGGAGATGCAGATTTCGACACATTGGAATTGTTTTCGACAACCCGCGGCGGACAAGCCGCAGTTGTCAAACAAAGACGCATTAATGCACAAAAGAAAAAGAGGGCCTGAACCTATAGACTGATGCACTGCAGTACTTTAACGCAGCGGACAAGGGAACACTTTGTTTTAATTTTGCTGCTTCAATTCAGTAGAAAACTGAACGCGTAGTTCTTATAATCATTCCTTAATCTTCGCCCCAATCGCGAGATAACTTAAGGAACAATTATGGATCCTGTTGCAAGTAAGTATGTCATCAATCCACCGGCAATTGTTGCGGCGCCAATAAAAGGCACTCAAGAACTATTTCCGGTGCGAAGAGTATATTGCATTGGACGCAACTATGCCGCACACGCGCTTGAAATGGGCCATGATCCGGACCGTGAGACCCCTTTCTTTTTTCAAAAAAACCCAGATAACCTCGATTTCTCGGGAACGTTTCCTTATCCAGCAAAATCAAGCGATGTGCACCATGAAATGGAACTGGTTGTCGCCCTCAAAGATGGCGGCATGAATATCGCGCTTGAGGACGCACTGGATCATGTTTACGGCTATGCGGTAGGATTGGACATGACACGGCGTGATCTTCAGGGGGAGATGAAGAAAATGGGACGCCCTTGGGAGATCGGGAAAGCCTTTGAACATTCCGCGCCCATGGGACCAATTGTTCCGGCGTCCGAAATAGGACATCCCTCTACGGGCAAAATTGAACTGTCTGTGAATAGTGACGTTCGGCAGACAGGGGATTTGAATCAGCTTATCTGGAAAATTCCTGAAATAATCGCTTACCTGTCAGAATATTACGAATTAGCAGCCGGGGATTTGATTTTTTCTGGCACGCCAGCAGGTGTTGCTGCTGTTGTAAAAGGTGATGTGATGGTGTGCCAAATACAGGGTTTCGACGATTTTGAGGTGACAGTAATCTAAGAAATCACCTCTTGCAGGGTAACGTATAGATTGGGAGTTAAAAACCAACATGGAACACATAGTATTAGGCCGTACCGGACTTTCTTCCAGTCGCGCCGGATTGGGTTGCGGGGGGCATAGTCGGCTTGGACAGGGGTACGGCTCCAGTCACAAGGACTCCGTTGATGTGGTTCGGGCAGCCATAGACATGGGGATAAATTTCGTTGATACGGCAAAAGTTTATGGTACCGAGTCCATCGTTGGTGAGGCCCTATCAGGGCGTCGAGACCAGGTCATATTATCAAGCAAAGGACAAATCATTAAATCCGGACATTCTCCTCTTGGCCGGGACTACATCTCGGCGGAGGATCTTCAGGCAAGTTTAGAGGCAAGTCTGAAAAACCTGAAGACGGACTATTTGGATATTTATCACCTTCACGGCATTCTCCCCCATCAATATGACATATGCCTTGATCATTTCCTGCCGATACTGAAAGACGCACAAAAGGCAGGGAAAACTCGTTTTATAGGCATTACCGAACGATTTATTCATGATCCTGCACATCAAATGCTGCAGTCAGCTTTAGCTGATAACCATTGGGACGTTGTGATGGCTGGATTTAATATGATCAACCCGTCAGCGCGGAATACCGTTTTCCCTCAGACACAGAAATATGATGTGGGTGTTCTCAACATGTTTGCGGTTCGAAATGCGCTTGGCCACCCGCAGAGTTTTCAGGCACTTCTAGAGCATCTACAGACGGAGGGGCACATCGCGTTATCGATGGCTCACAGACAAGACCTGATAGAAGAACTGATGGATGCAACTCGCTCAGGAAGCCTGACAGAGGCCGCCTATCGGTTCTGCTGCCATGAGGCGGGGAACCATGTTGTTTTAACAGGAACAGGGAATATCGACCATCTTCGGAGTAATATAGACGCCATTTCCGGACCCAAGTTATCCGAAAGCTTGTTAGAACGGCTTGAAAACAATTTCGGCCATATCTCAACCGTATCGGGAGACTAATGGCATCGTGAACTGAATAGGATCACGATGCCAATTCGTCACATTAAATTATTCAGGAATTGGAATATCCTGAGTAAATTTAGGAACATGATACCCTTTTTGAACGGCAGGGCGTGCGGCGATTAATGTGTACCAACGCTTCACATTCGGGAATTTATCCAAGTCAATTGTTTGCCATTCAAAGCGCGACACCCAAGGCCAAACAGCCATATCGGCGATACTGTATTCGTTGCCCACGATATAATCTTGTGCATCCAACCGTCGATCCAATACCCCGTAAATTCTGTTTGCTTCTGCCAGAAACCGATCTTGCGCATAGGGAGCCTTGCCGGGGTTAAATTTGGTGAAATGATGCACTTGCCCCAGCATTGGGCCAAAACCACCCATTTGCCACATAAGCCATTCTGTAACTTCCCAACGCTCCTTAACGTTTGTCGGCATAAATTTGCCCGTCTTTTCCGCCAAGTAGAGCATAATGGCGCCAGATTCCATCAAAGTAATACCAGTCTCCTGATCAACAATGGCTGGAATTTTGTTGTTGGGGCTTATTTTAAGGAACTCTTCAGCGTTTTGATCACCTTCCATGATATTGATGGAATGCACGGAATATTCCAGCCCCAGCTCTTCTAATAATATAGAAATTTTTCGCCCATTTGGCGTAGTCCACGTATATAGATCAATCATTGCTTTCCCTCAAACGGCGCCCAGACTTATTGATACACTCTGGGCTTCTTTTCGTCATTTTGTTATTGAGCTGATCCGTTCAGGCCATTTCACCAAGAGGGCTGAAAGGCGCAGGCACCAGAATTTTATTTTCCTGCTTTTCAAGCAACGGCCGCATTTCTTTAACATAGGCCATCCATTCAGGATCCGCTGCCAATATAGCCCGCCGGCGACTGCGTTCTTCAAAACTATCATAGGCCCACAGATGAACAATTTGGTTTAAAGGGCCAACTTCTGTATGGAAATACCCTACCATATGACCCAGAATTTTTGTTTGAACCGCCAGACCCATCCGCTCATATAGTTCCAAATAAACTTTTATTTTGCCAATTTTTAGCGTGTAAATACGTTCATCAACAATCATCGCTCTCTCCTCAACACTACTTAGGCAGATTAACTGCTGACATAACTTGTTTTTATAGTGGTGTAGAACTCCATAGCATAGCGACCTTGTTCACGGGCGCCATAACTTGATCCCTTTCGACCGCCAAAGGGAACATGATAATCAACGCCCGCTGTCGGCAAATTGACCATAACCATGCCTGCTTGAGCGCGTCTTTTAAAATCAGAGGCGTATTTTAAAGACGATGTGCAAATACCTGCGGCCAGGCCAAATTCAGTTTCATTGGCAAGGCGCAAAGCTTCTTCATAATTTTCCGCCTTGATAACTGTTGCAACGGGCCCAAACACTTCTTCTGTATTGATACGCATTGTATTTGTCGTTTCGGTGAATAAGGCGGGTTTCATGTAGAAGCCGTCTTTTCCAGAGACGTCCATTTTTTCGCCGCCGAAAACCAGATTTGCTCCTTCACTTTTTCCAATCTCAATATAATTGAGGTTTTGTTGCAGCTGGGTTTCGCTAACCACGGGACCAATATGCGTTGCCGTATCCAGAGCATCACCAATAACAAGCGTCGCTAATCTTGCTTTCATCGCACCAATAAAACGGTCATGGATCCCTGCCTCTACGATGAGGCGGCTAGAGGCTGTACACCGTTGACCGGTTGAAAAATAGGCACCGTTCACTGCACAGTCGACCGCTTTGTCCAGATCTGCATCATTCAGAATGACAAGCGGATTTTTGCCGCCCATTTCCGTCTGAACTTTTGCCATGCGTGCGACTGCCGTTGTCGCCACAAGATGGCCAACTTCCACGGATCCTGTGAAACTGATGGCTGTAACGTCTTTGTTATTGAGAATCTCTTCCCCAACAATACGGCCGCGTCCCATAACTAAATTGAACACACCCGCTGGAATGCCGCACCGGTGTAAAATGTCAGCGATTGCCCAACCACATCCGGGGACCAGATCCGCAGGTTTAAAAACAACACAATTACCGTAAGCCAGGGCTGGAGCAATTTTCCAAGCAGGAATAGCGATTGGAAAGTTCCAGGGGCTGATGATACCGACAACCCCTAACGGTTCACGGTCTATCGTTACCTGTACACCCGGGCGAACTGAAGTGAGGGACTCGCCAGTAACCCGGAGCGCTTCCCCCGCAAAAAACTTAAAAA
>JAESPT010000386.1 GCA_016765515.1 Sneathiella sp.
AGAAACATTACCAAGACTATGCAGCTTCTCGATACTTCTGCAGTGGAAGAGTTTGCACAAAGTGTAAAGCAATCCAAACGAACATTCATCCTGGGGACAGGTTCGTCCATGCACTGGATGGCGGGGATGATGGCATCAATAGGAGAGATGGCCCTGCCAGGTATACGTTCAAACCTTATTGGTTTGCCAACGTCACTTGAGACAATTGCGTCAATCAACAGTGAAGATACACTACTGGTAATGTCGACCTCTCCCTACGCAAAAAACTCAATTGATGCAGCTGCTTTTGCCAAGGAACAAAATGCTATGGTCTATGCGGTTACAGACAAACGTAGTTCCCCCCTTGTGGAACATGCCTCTCGCGTTTTTTTCGCTCCTACGGAGAGCCCGCACTATTATCCATCGATTGTTTCGACAGTTCTGATGATTGAGATACTGTTATCAGCTGCGGTAGCCGCGTCGGAAACTCTTGATCGAATTAAACAAGCTGAATATGTCCAGAATAAAAGTGGCGCTTATCTTTGATTTATCCGGCACCTTGCACTGGACTTTCCCATAAAAAATGGAGGGATTTTCTGATAGTTTTTACAACTACAGGAGAGTCCTATGACCAAACAAGAGCGACAGATATTTACTAGAGAATTCAAGCGGGACGCTGTTCGTTTGAGTGAGACGAGTGGCCGCACGACTGAGCAGATTGAGCAGATTGCGGAGGATCTGGGCTATGAAGATTCAAGTAAATTTTTTGATCGCGCTCCAAGATTTGATTTTGAAAAAGTCTGTCCGTGCTTTAATAGAGCTCAGGCAATGTCTGATTTACGCCCAATAGACCCGCCAAAATCACAAGAGTTTGATGATCTGTATTTTTCTGCTGATGATGGATTAGCAGAAAGCAAATTTGTGTTTTTGGACGGCAATAAATTGCCTGAAAACTGGTTGGAAGCGGAACGTTTTGTGATTTGTGAAACGGGTTTTGGAACCGGATTGAATTTTTTGTCGGCATGGAAATTATTCGAAGAAACGACAAAACCGCACCAGGCACTTGATTTTATATCTTTTGAAAAATATCCATTGGAAGCGGAAAAAATAGGATTGTATCTGCAGCCATGGCTCAATTTTTTTGACGGCCGTTTGCAGCAATTAATAGCACATTATCCGCCTGGTATTCCCGGATTTCATCGTGTTGCGTTAAATGAACGAGTGACGCTTACGCTCATTTTCGATGATGTCAACGAAGCTATTCCAAAACTGATTGCTGATGTTGATGCGTGGTTTCTAGACGGTTTTAAACCCGCGACAAACCCAGATATGTGGAGTGACACTGTTATCGAAAATATGGCGCGGCTAAGCCGTAAAGGAACGCGACTTGCGACGTTTACCGCCGCTGGAAAAGTGCGCAGAAGCCTTATTGCAGCCGGATTTTCGATTGAAAAAGTGCCAGGTTTCGGACGCAAACGCGATATGACAATTGGGTATTTAGCAGGTGATAGGGCGTGAAGGTCGCGATTATTGGCGGCGGCTTGGCAGGTTGTGCCCTGGCCTGGACATTGCGTCGGATGGGGCAAGAGCCGGTCCTCTATGAAGCAGGTCCAGAGCTTGCGAACGGTGCCTCCGGGAATGCTTCCGCGCTATATAACCCGCGCTTTTCTGCATTGCGCGGGCCGGACGCTGATTTTTATGCTGCCGCTTATTCTCTGGCGCTCCGTAGCTTTAAAATACTCAATGATATTGATTGGCGCCCAACCGGCGTGCTGCATCTAATAGATACTGAAAAAAAAGAAGAGCGCCTGCACAAAACGGTAACAAACTGGAACTGGACACCGGCTCATATGCGCCTTGTGTCCTCGGATGAGGCGTCAAGAATTGCGGGCATTGGTCTTCAATACGGTGCCCTGTATTTGCCGGATGGGGGTAGTGTTGCTCCAAAAAAACTCTGCGCAGCTTACACGCGTAATATTGACTGCCGTCTCAATACCTCTGTTGAAAATCTCGAAGACATTGACGCTGATGTCATCGTCTTGGCTTGCGGCCCCGCAGTCCTCAGTTTCGTGCCCAGTCTTCCGATTATACCAGTGCGCGGACAGATCACTCAGGTGAAAGCCACACAGCTGTCAGCAGATATTAAATGCGGTATTTGTTATGATGGATATTTCATGCCTGCGAAGAACGGTGTTCATACTCTCGGCGCGACATTTCAACCCGACCTGAATCATTCGAATATTATCAAGCAGGATGATCAGGAGAATATCCAAAAATTGGCGGAAGCAATTCCAGGGCTGGAAGCCGGGCTAGAAGTAGTTGAGCATCGTGCATCCATCCGGGCAACGTCCAGAAACCGCTTCCCAATCATTGGCCGGGCACCGGGCCAGGACACTGTATATATTTCTGCCGCCCATGGCTCTTATGGCGTTCTTAGCTCTTTGATGGGGGCACATTTGCTCGCGGATATGATCATGGATCGACCCCGTTGCCTGCCCGCAGATGTAATCACGGCTCTATCTCCTCAAAGGTTTAAAAAGCGGACCTAGGGTACAGTCACCGACACTTGAATTGAAGAAAAAGTTCCGGCAATGACAATGCCGTTCCTGGTGCTGTCAGACAAAATGCGAACGGGTCAATCGAGACACCGATTTGTTATCAGAGTCGCACAATGATGTAAGGAAGGAACTGGCCCGTTTGCTCAACGAGAATACAATTCTTCGTTAGAAACACGAGTTTTTGAAGCGGGCACCAAATTTTTTTTCGCCTAGGAAGGAAGTCAATGAGATTCAAACTCGTTGATGGGGCGGATGAGAAACTTGAACTCCCGACACGCGGATTATGATTTCGATTGAGAACATAAACAGTGGTCGGCGATTTATCTTAAAACAGATATTGCCGCGTCCCAGCTCCCTATACCTAATGAACATTGAATTCATAGATATTCGATATTTCAGTTCTCAATCAATTTGAACGATATTGCTTCTCGTTGTTCACTCGACATTGTGAACCAAACTATAAATTGGCGATAAGAAATTCAAATTGACAAGTACTTTTGCCAAACAACAATATTATAGTATTGCGATATATGGAATTTCCTTTACCGGTGAATGCCTAACTGAACTGGGAAATATTGTCTTAACTTCTCAGACCAATAAGATATTTATAGGACGTTGAACATGGCCCTTTTTTCCGAAGATTTTTTTGCGTCATCCTTACAACTAATTTCTACATTGTTTGTCGTGCTGATCGGCTTTGCAGTCCTCATCCTTTTGGTTCTGTTCATTTTGGATATAAGTCAAACAAAGGATGCCGTTCGGAAAAATTACCCTGTTCTGGGCCGCTTCCGTTATCTTTTCTCGACCCTTGGTGAGTTTTTCCGGCAATATTTTTTCGCCATGGACCGTGAAGAATTACCTTTTAATCGTGCGGAGCGCGAATGGGTTGGCAGGGCTGCAAAAAACGAAAGCAATACAGTCGCCTTTGGATCAACAAAAAACCTCACACCCACTGGAACAGCCATCTTTGTCAATTGCCCATTCCCCACTTTAGACGAGGATGCAGTTGATATGCAGCCGGTAAAAATTGGCCCATACTGTAGGAAGCCTTACAAAGCAGCTTCCTTTTTCAATATCTCTGGAATGAGTTATGGAGCACTCTCCACACCAGCCGTTAAGGCCCTTTCTGCAGGCGCAAAAAAAGCAGGATGTTGGATGAATACAGGGGAAGGCGGACTTTCTCCTTATCACCTTGAAGGAGGTTGTGATCTTGTCATGCAAATTGGCACTGCCAAATATGGGGTCCGCGATGAAAACGGAAACTTATGCGACAAAAAGCTAAAAGAAGTCGCCTCCCACGAGCAAGTACGCATGTTTGAGCTGAAAATGAGTCAAGGAGCGAAACCTGGTAAAGGTGGAATATTGCCAGCAATCAAAGTCACCGCTGAAATCTCAAAAATTCGGGGCATCCCGAAAGGACAAGCCTCTATTTCCCCGAATAGGCATCCGGAGATCAATAACGTCGGAGAGATGCTGGATATGATCTCTCATATTCGTGAAGTAACGGGTAAACCAACAGGATTTAAAGCTGTCATCGGCGCGTTTGGTTGGCTCGAAGAATTATGTGAAGAAATACATACACGGGGCTTCGAATACGCACCTGACTTCATTACCATTGACAGCGGTGATGGTGGAACGGGGGCGGCACCTATGGCGCTCATGGACAACGTCGGATTAGTGATCAGAGAGTCGCTTCCACTGGTATCTGATATTCTACATAAATACGGACTTAGAAAGAGGATTAGAATAATAGCCTCAGGAAAACTGGTAACTCCGTCAGAAGTTGCCTGGGCTTTGGCAACCGGCGCAGATTTCGTCACTTCGGCGCGCGGGTTTATGTTTTCTCTCGGATGTATCCAAGCCTTAAAATGTAATAAGAATACCTGTCCCACAGGAATTACAACGCACAACAAAAGACTACAAAAAGGCCTAAATCCTGAAGACAAAGCTGTGAAAGTGGCAAATTACTGTTTGAATATGGTCCATGAAGTGCAGGTAATTTCACATTCTTGCGGCGTTAGCAGAGCACGGCAAATGAGTAGAAAGCATGTTCGCATCGTTCAAAGCAACGGCCGCACGATGCCGATTAGCGACCTTTATCCCCGACCCACGATCTTGCCCCAATATCTGGAAATTTCAAAAACTCTGGAAGCTGAAATTGGATAATTAACTGTAAATCAATTTGCAGCGAAACAACACAGATCCGCTCAAACGCCTATTCGAAAATAGAAAGAATTTTATTATGACAATTACAACTCCAATGTCCGATGAAGTCGCCAATAAAAAGACAACAAAGGCTTCGGATTTATTTGTTCAGGCCTTAGAAGCAGAAGGCGTCGAGTATGTATTTGCCGTTCCAGGGGAAGAAAATCTGGATATGGTTGAATCGCTGCGAACCTCCAATATAAAGCTGATCCTCAATCGGCATGAGCAAGGTGCTGGTTTCATGGCAGCGACCTACGGGCGGCTTACTGGTAAAGCAGG
>JAESPT010000387.1 GCA_016765515.1 Sneathiella sp.
GCCGTCAGATGATGATGGTTATTGCACCTCTGCAACAGAAATAAAACACGTCGTTTGCTGGTTTCAGCGACGAAGCGATCACAAGCCCTCTGCTTTTGCCGAGGGCTTTGTGCGTTAACACCGTTCTTCTGGTGCAATCCCTTCCCGCAGGCTTTCCATTTTAAAGGGGGTGTCTGGATTGGAGGGCTGAACCGTTATTTTTACGGCATCCAGGACTTTATAATCCCCTGCGGAATTGAATCTCCATAACTTGGATGCTTTTTCTCCGCCAAATTGTCTATCCATGCAATAGGCGGATGTATCTCCATGTAAGAGGAGAACGGGCTTATTAAAATCCGCGGCGGCTTTTCTAAGCTGTTTCTTGAATTTATAGAACCCGTCACAATCAGCGGGTTCCTCGCGTGTGCATTTATCGTTGTATCTATTGTCCGTGACATCCGCTTGCACCGCAATGACAATGGCGTTTGTTTGATTGTCTTCTGCGACTTGAAAAAGTGTTCTAAGCCAAACTTTATTGGCTTTATCGCGCGCCGTTACCTGACTAAGAGCAAAACTCTTGTCGTCTTTTTTAATTTGAATACGACCGTTATTTGTTCCGACAAGGTGAAGCGTGGCAAAGGAGATTTTCTTATAGGTCCATCTTTTATTTTCCGGGTAAAGCGCTTGTCGGGCGACGTGCCATGATTCGGGATAGTCTGGCTCGTTGGCATAAAATAGCCGCCGAAGTTTGTCGAGGCTTTCCAGCTCTGAGACTGGGTGGCCTGTTTTCTTGCGATCGCAATCGGTCCAGTCATTGTCGCCGGGCGTAAAAAAGACAAAGTCAGAATGCATCCGCATAATTTGGCCGTGGCGGGTTTTCATCACATCATCTGTGCAGGCTGCACCGCCGCCCTTAATATCTCCCATATGAATAAGGAAAGGAGACTGGGCCGCTAGCAGAGCGGGAATAATAGTGTCTTCAAGGAGTTTTTCCTGACTGTCGCTGTAAGGGATGTCGGAAATTGCGTGGAAGACAACAGTCGCCGATTCGTCTGCTTTCAAAGGAGACACAAACGCGATAAAAGCGACGAATGAGAATAAGGCGCGGATAAAGATCATTCCTGGTCTCCTAAGTAGGACGGCATAATTAAAATCATCTCAATTGAATACAACGATAAGGGATATTTTATTGGGGCAATACCCTTGTTTTTGTTTTTCTGCCCGAAGGTTGAGAAGGGGGTGAAAACTAGGGCTTGTATTCTAGCAATCTCACAGGTATAACCCTCGCTTCGTCGAGCATTCCGGCCAATTAGGGCTGCCGAGTTTGCTCATTCGCTTCAACCTTTTTGTTAAGGAAGCTAAAAATGCCCAAGTTAAAAACAAAGAGTGGCGTCAAAAAACGTTTCTCTCTAACGGCCTCAGGTAAGGTCCGTGCAAACCAGGCTGGCAAACAGCATGGTATGATTAAACGGACACAGAAGCAGATTCGCAATCAGCGCGGTACAACGATCCTTGCAGATCAGGATGCACGGATTGTCAAAAAGTTTTTACCATACGGCTAAGGAGAGTAAATTATGGCACGTGTTAAACGCGGTGTGACTACTCACGCCCGCCACAGAAAAGTTATCAAAGCAGCAAAAGGATTTTACGGTCGCCGTAAAAATACATTCCGCGCTGCTATTCAGGCTGTTGAAAAAGCCGGTCAATACGCTTACCGCGATCGTCGCGTTAAAAAGCGGAATTTCCGGGCTCTTTGGATCCAGCGTATCAATGCTGCCTCTCGTGAACTTGGCATGACATACGGCAACTTTATGCACGGCCTCAAGCTGGCCGGCATTGAGGTGGACCGTAAGGTTCTTGCTGACATCGCCGTACGCGAGCCTGAGGCCTTTAAGGCATTGGTAGACGCTGCTGAGAAAGCATCTGCCAAAGCCTGATTTTGTCGGGCCCTCGAAATCGTTGCTTAAACGCACTAGGATTTCTTCGACGACCAACTTATTAAAGGGGGGCCCATTACTACGGGTCCCCTTTTTTATTGCGAGAGACGATGCAGGATATAGAAACGCTTGAAAGCGAGTTACTCGGCGAAATTGGTAACGCCACGGATCTGGATACACTGGAAGCCGTCCGAATCTCAGCCCTGGGTAAAAAAGGCCGCGTCAGTTTGATGATGCGGGGCCTGGGACAAATGGCGCCGGAAGAGCGTCAGGTTGTTGCGCCGAAACTCAATAAGCTGAAAACAATGGTGGGTGACGCCATTGAACAGGCTAAAGCCGGATTGAACAAGGCGGTGTTGGAAGCCAGATTGGCGTCGGAGCGGGTTGATATAACCTTACCGCCACGTCCTGAATTGGAAGGTCGTATTCATCCGATCAGTCAGGTGATGGATGAGATTACCGAGATCTTTGCCGATATGGGCTTCACCATCGCCGAAGGCCCGGATATCGAAGATGATTTTCATAATTTTACGGCCCTGAACATTCCGCCGGAACATCCTGCCCGGCAGATGCATGACACATTTTATCTTCCGCAAAAGGAAGATGGATCGCGGCAGCTTTTACGGACACATACATCCTCTGTTCAAGTTCATACCATGCAGAATGTGGAGCCACCGCATCGTATTGTTGTGCCCGGACGGACCTATCGCAGCGATTCAGATCAGACCCATACGCCGATGTTTAACCAGATTGAAGGTCTGGTGATCGACAAGACCAGTCATATGGGCCATCTGAAAGGCGTTTTGCAGGAATTCTGCCGCGCTTTCTTTGAAGTGGATAATGTGGAAATGCGGTTCCGTCCGTCCTATTTTCCGTTTACGGAACCTTCTGCTGAAATGGATATCCGCTGCACGTTTGCTGGTGATCATATCAAGATCGGTGAAGGCGATGACTGGATGGAAATTTTGGGTTGCGGTATGGTCAATCCGAAGGTGCTGGAACTTTGCGGGGTGGACTCGTCTGTCTATCAGGGATTTGCCTGGGGCATGGGGATTGATCGGATTGCCATGTTGAAATACGGCATTCCGGATTTGCGCGCCTTCTTTGATTCAGATTTGCGCTGGCTTAAACATTACGGATTTGTCCCGCTTGATGTCCCAACTCTTGGCGGAGGGCTCTCCCGATGAAATTTTCAGTGTCATGGCTCCGAGCTCATCTTGAATTCGATGGAACGTTAGACGCGCTTTCTGACAAGCTGACCGCTATTGGCTTGGAAGTCGAAGAAATTACCGACCGCGCCAAGGAGCTGGAAGCCTTTCGCGTCTGTCATGTGATCAAAGCTGAACAACATCCGGACGCAGATCGTTTGCGGGTGTGTCAGGTGGATACAGGCAAGGAAATTGTTCAGGTTGTTTGCGGCGCCCCCAATGCCAAAACCGGTATGAAAGGTGTTTTTGCCGCAAGTGGCGTCTACGTGCCTGGAACCGATCTACTTTTAAAGCCGTCTAAAATTCGCGGTGTTGAAAGTAACGGTATGTTGGTGTCTGAACGTGAAATGGGCGTCTCAGACGAGCATGACGGCATTATCGAATTACCAACCGATACAGAAATCGGTCTGCAATATGCGGTGCTGGCCGGACTAGATGATCCGATTATTGAAATCGCCATTACGCCGAACCATCAGGATGCGCTAGGTGTATACGGAATCGCCCGGGATCTGGCCGCTGCAGGTTTTGGCACGTTGAAACCCCTCAACACGTCGGCCGTTGAGGGCCTGTTTGATAGTCCCATCGACATTGAGTTGAAATTTGACGGGCAGGACCCGTTACCTTGTTCCAAGTTCCTCGGCCGTTATGTCCGCGGGATAAAGAACGGGTCGAGCCCGAAATGGATGCAGGATCGCCTGTTGTCCATTGGTTTGCGACCGATTTCGGCGCTTGTTGATATCACCAATTATGTCACCTTTGATCTGGGGCGTCCGCTGCATGTTTTCGATGCGGATAAAGTTACCGGCAATATTCAACCGCGGCTTGCCAAAGAAGGTGAAAAACTTTTGGCTCTGGACGGCGAGGAATATACCTTGTCTGCCGATGATTGCGTGATCGCCGATGACGCGGCACCGCAAGGGATTGGCGGCGTTATGGGCGGAGAGCTCAGTGGTTGTACCGAAGAAACCACAAACGTCTTTATTGAAGCCGCTTTATTTGATCCCATTGCGATTGCAACAACAGGCCGTAAACTCGGCATTGAATCCGATGCCCGCTACCGGTTTGAGCGCGGCGTCGATCCGGCTTTCGTTGAAACGGGTATGGAAATTGCCACCCGTCTGGTGATGGAGTTGTGCGGCGGAGAACCTAGCCATATTGTGTCTGACGGAGTTGGTCCTAAATGGGAAAAACAGGTTGATCTGCGTAAAACGCGTGTGAAAAATCTGGGCGGTGTCGATGTGCCCGTCGCAGAAATGATTGAAACACTGGATCGTCTTGGATTTGAGCCGAAAGACAACGGTGATGTGATTTCAACGTCAGTTCCGTCCTGGCGGATGGATGTGGTGGGCGAAGCGGACCTGGTTGAAGAAGTGATGCGCATGCATGGCTATGACAACATTCCAGCGGTTCCATTGCCCCGTCTCAGCATTGTGTCAAAACCGTCAGTCGATTATGGACAGCGCCGCGTGCGGACGGCAAAACGGGCGCTTGCTGGCCGCGGAATGATTGAAGCGGTCACATACTCCTTCCTGCCGCGGGCGCACGCGGATCTGTTCGGCGGTGTCGA
>JAESPT010000388.1 GCA_016765515.1 Sneathiella sp.
TTCATAACTGACGCGCGTCGGATCATAGGTTACAGCAACAACCTCAGCATGATGGGTATCTCCTGAACAGACCTGCTCATATGTTGGATACATTGTCTCGCCGCCCTGATAACCCACAGCCGTCGATTTCACGCCTTTAAGGGTTCGAAAAACAGCCTCAACGCCCCAAAAGCAACCTGCACCAAAATATCCAATTTCAGACTTCTTCACCATCATCCGCCTCCAACCAGAAATTATTAAGTGTATCCAATACGCATACCATCCCTAATTCAGATACGTGCGAAGTGACAGAATGGCAAGTGGATCGCTCAGAACACTGTTGAAATTGGTTTATCAAATACGCTAAAATAGACAAAACATTAGTACCAATACAAAGCCATCCCATGACACGCAGAATTAAGAATGCTTATCTTGCAACTCTATCACTGGATCCAAACAGCCGCGATCCCTTGCATCGGCAGCTTTTTATGACGTTGCGCGACGCGATCCTGCACGGCCTTATCAAACCAGGAACCCGCCTCCCTTCCAGCCGTCTCCTTGCATCAGACTTGAATATTTCCCGCAATACTGTGCTGACGGCCTTCGATCAACTCACTGCTGAAGGATATATATCAAGCCGGGTCGGCGCGGGCTCTTATATTTCCGACCAACTTCCCGAGGAATTACTGCACCTTCGTAAAAATGAGACGACCTCTGACAGCGTTCCCCGGGATATCCCTCTTTCTCACTTAGCCCGCAATATTCAAAATATTGGCGGTGGCGGCATTTACAATCTGGGGAGTTTTTCCCCGGGAACGCCTGAATTGGACAAATTTCCGTTCGAAGACTGGGCGCGCCTGCTTGGGCGTCACTGGCGACATCCCAAACGGGAATATCTCGTAGGAAATCCCATTGGCGGCGCCACCATATTACGAGAAGCTCTGGCGGAACATCTTGGTCAAACCCGAGCGGTTCGATGTTCTGCCGAACAGGTGATTATTCTGTCTGGATCCCAGCAGGCGATCCATCTTGTGATCAAGGCCTTTGCAGAAAAGGGAGATCCTATCTGGATGGAAGAACCGGGATATCCTGGGACTCGGAACTCTATTCTATCCGCGGGCGCAACGCCGGTTCCCGTCCCGGTTGACGAGGAAGGGTTTCGCCTGTCTGATGCAAAAAAACTGGCTCCAGATGCCCGCCTTGCCTGCATTTCACCATCTCATCAATATCCGCTGGGGCACACCATGTCCTTGCCACGGAGACTGGATCTCCTGCAATGGGCAAAAACCGAAAACCGGTTCATTTTGGAAGATGACTACGATAGTGAATATCGCTATACCGGCCGGCCTCTTTCCTCGCTCCAGGGTCTGGATACTGATAATAGAGTTCTCTACGTGGGAACGATGAGTAAAGTAATGTTTTCCGGCTTACGCATGGGATATTTGGTTGTTCCCCCGGATCTGGTTGATGTTTTTCTGGCCTTGAGACGTGATGTGGATGGACATTCCCCCTCTGTCGCTGAAGCAGCGCTCGCCGAATTTATTTCAGAAGGCTCCCTCTCGGCCCATATCCGCCGTATGCGTATTCTCTACGAAAATCGACAAAATGTTCTGATAAAACTCCTGCGGGAAAAAACGGCAGACTATCTGACGGTTGAACCGCAGGAATCCGGCATGCACCTCATTGCGCAATTAAAGCCCGGAATAGACGATAAAGAGGTTGAGGTCCTGAGTCGGTCTCACGGCATGCTGCTTCGAGCACTATCAGGTTTTTATCAATTCCCTAAATCTGACACCAACGGCCTCATCCTTGGATTTGCCGGAACAAAAGAAGAAAAAATGCCGCAATTGGTCGATAGGTTGTCAGACATCCTGGAAACACTTTCCCGTAGAAATGGCCTCTAGATCCCATGTTCTTTCAATTTCTAAAAATGTTTCGGAACGTAAACAAAGCGCTCTTTCTTGCCGTGTTGCTTATCGGTTTAATTGTGTTGGATACAAAAAGTCATGCAAGCCAAACGGCTCTCTCCATGCACGGCACTCCAAAATATGAACGAGACTTCCAGTCCTTTTCCTATGTAAATCCCAAAGCGCCCGTCGGCGGGCAATTGCGTGTGGGGGCTGTTGGCAGCTTTAACAGTCTCAACCCCTTTTTGATCAAAGGCGTCCCCGCACGCGGACTGGGACTGGTCTATCAATCCCTGTTAAGCCGGTCGAGAGATGAGCCTTTCAGCCTCTATGCGAATATCGCTGAATCCTTCGAAATCCCGGCCAGTCGAAAATGGATCCTTTTTTCCCTTGATAAGAGCGCCCGCTTTTCTGACGGACAGCCGATTGATGCCTCCGATGTGTTGTTTTCATTCGAAACCCTAAAGACCAAAGGCCGCCCTAATCACCGGCAATATTATGCCAACGTTGAAAAAGTGGAGATTATTGGAGAGTCAAAAATCAAATTTTGGTTCAAAGGTGAAAATGTCTGGGAAATGCCTTTGATCATGGGTTTGATGCCCATCCTGTCAAAATCTTATTTTGGCTCTCAACCCTTTGACAAGACGTCTCTTGTTCCTCCAGTCGGTTCCGGTCCCTATAGGGTAGAGAAAATTGACGCGGGGCGGCAAATTATCTATCGGCGCAATCCGTCCTTCTGGGGCTGGCATCTTCCCCAATATAGAGGGCGGTATAATTTTGACCGGATAATTTTTGACTATTTCAGAGATTCGGATGTCGCCCTTGAAGCCTTCAAGGCAGGCGAGTTGGACATCCGGTTTGAATCAGATCCCGGCAAATGGAGGAACGCGTATGGAGGAAAAGAAGGAAACCCTGGCGCCTATGTGAAAGAAGAACGTCCTCTTCAAATTCCGGCCCCGATGAAAGGACTGATCTTTAATACACGCCACAGTCTGTTTAACGATATTGAGGTTCGAAAAGCCCTGACATTTGCGTTCGACTTTGAATGGGTGAATAAAAATATTCTCCACGGCGCCTACGTCAGGACAACCAGTTTTTTTCAAAACTCTCCCCTGGCAGCAACAGGCCTGCCAACAGAAGACGAAAAAACGCTCCTGTCTCCCTATGCATCAGAACTCCCGCCGGAATTGTTCAATACCCCGTTTTCTCTGCCGAGAAGCGACGGAACCGGGAGGGACAGAAAAAAACTGAAAACAGCGAGAGGGTTATTGAAAAAAGCAGGCTGGATACTCTCAAACGGAAATCTCATTCACTCAAAAACAAGAAAGATTTTCCAGTTTGAAATTCTGATTCACGACAACAGGGATATAAAATTACTGTCTGCATTTGCGCAGAACCTGAACCGTCTTGGTATTAAAGTGACCCTACGCCCCCAGGACACCGCCAGTTACCAAAACCGACTGACCACCTATGACTTTGACATGATCATCGGCCAGTGGGGGCAAAGTCTCTCACCAGGAAACGAACAGTCCTTTTACTGGAGTATAAATGCAGCCTCGACACCAGGGAGCAGAAACTATCCCGGGATTGCCCTTAATTCTGTGGATCATCTGATTACCCTTATTCGAACGGCAAGAACACGAAAGGAACTCACGACAGCCGTCCGGGCGCTTGATCGCATCCTGTTGTTCAAACATTACGTCATCCCTTTGTATCACAGCAAACAACAATGGCTGGTACACTGGCCTTATATTCGGCTCCCGAAAAAATCATCCCATTACGGAACCAGTCTGGATGTTTGGTGGTACCGCCCTATTGACGCGGAGTATAAGAAAACGCCATAAA
>JAESPT010000389.1 GCA_016765515.1 Sneathiella sp.
ATTTATGGATATCGCATTTCGGTGGCTTTCGGTCTGATCCTCACAGTTTTAAGCTCCATCATTGGTGTTGCCGCGGGGGCCGTGCAGGGATATTTCGGCGGCATGACCGATTTGATTTTTCAGCGCCTTCTGGAAATCTGGGGCGGTATGCCCAGCCTTTATATTCTGATCATTCTGGCGGCGATGATTGAACCCACTTTCACCATTCTTCTTTTCCTGCTGCTTTTATTCAGTTGGCCTAGTCTGGTCGGTGTTGTTCGGGCCGAATTTTTACGATCGCGGAATTTTGATTATGTGCGCGCGGCAAGAGCCCTCGGCGTGCGGGACAGTGTCATCATCTTCAAACATCTTCTGCCCAATTCCATGGTATCGGCACTGACCTTCCTGCCCTTCATCCTGACAGGATCCATCGTCAGCCTGACGTCCCTTGATTTTCTCGGGCTTGGCCTTCCGCCTGGCTCCCCGTCTCTGGGTGAATTGCTGGCGCAAGGGAAAGCGAATTTGCAGGCCCCCTGGCTTGGGATCACTGCGTTTTTAACCTTATCTATCATGCTAACCCTTGCCTTTTTTATGCAAGAAGGAATCCGCGACGCTTTTGATCCAAGAAAGACGTTTCAGTAATGGCCTATGTTGAAGTAGAAAACCTGCATATTTCCTTCGAGATAAAGAAGAAACAGGTTCCCGCCGTGAAGGGAGTCTCGTTTAAAATTGAAAAGGGGGAAACTCTGGCCCTTGTCGGCGAAAGCGGATCGGGAAAATCCATTACGGCATTGAGTATCCTGCAGCTCCTACCCTACCCTCTTGCCTCCCATCCTCACGGCACAATTCTTGTGGATGGATATAATGTTGTCGGCATGCCACAAAAGGACATGCTGGACATTCGCGGTAATAAAATTTCCATGGTGTTTCAAGAACCCATGACATCGCTCAACCCACTGCATACCATTGAAAAACAAATCAATGAGACCCTGCTGATCCATAAAGGAATGAATAAATCGGATGCGGCCGCGCGGGTTCGCGAACTTCTTGAACTTGTTGGTCTGGAAGCCACGGAAGATCGCCTCAAGGCTTATCCACATCAGTTGTCCGGTGGTCAGCGCCAGCGGGTGATGATTGCCATGGCCCTTGCCAATGAGCCAGACCTGCTTATCGCGGACGAGCCAACAACCGCCGTTGATGTAACCATTCAGGCGCAGATACTTGAGCTTCTAATGGATCTGCAAAAACGCTTTGGTATGGCTATCCTGTTGATTACCCATGATTTGGGTGTTGTCCGCAAGATGGCGAGTAATGTCTGTGTGATGACAAACGGCGAGATTGTCGAAGCTGCCCCAACGGAACAATTGTTCACCAATCCTCAACATGATTATACCAAAATGCTGCTGGCGGCAGAACCGAAGGGAGATCCTCATAACAAGGAGGATGACGCACCCGAAATTATCCGCGGTGATAATATCAAAGTTCATTTCCCCATAAAAAAGGGCATGCTGAAACGAACCGTCGATTATGTTCGCGCGGTTGATGGTATTTCGTTGGTGGTTCGAGCCGGGCATACGGTTGGCATTGTCGGCGAAAGCGGATCAGGGAAATCCACACTGGGCCTTGCCCTCCTCCGCCTTTTGAAATCAAAAGGTGGTATCTATTTTAACGGCCAATCCATACAGAATGAAGGCTGGAAAGTCTTGCGCCCCTTGCGGGCCCATATGCAAATTGTTTTTCAGGACCCTTATTCCAGCCTGAGCCCGCGCCTCTCCGTCGGCCAAATCATTGAAGAAGGTCTCCTCGTCCATCAGGGACGCGGTAAGTCGGCCGAACGCCGCCAGCTGATCAGGGACACCTTGGAGGAAGTCGGTATTCCAGGGGAGGCGCAAGACCGCTATCCTCATGAATTTTCCGGCGGGCAAAGGCAACGTATTGCCATCGCCCGTGCCCTGATCCTCAAACCCAAATTTATTGTTCTCGATGAACCCACTTCCGCTCTGGATATGTCCGTACAAGCGCAAATTGTCGATCTCTTGCGAGACCTTCAAGCGCGCTACAATTTGGCCTATCTGTTTATCAGTCACGACCTGAAAGTTGTCAGAGCCCTTGCCGATACGGTCCTTGTGATGAAGGCAGGCAAAGTCGTTGAACAGGGCACGGCAGAACAAATTTTTGACAATCCCTCCACGACCTATACAAAGACACTGATGAAGGCGGCCTTCGACCTGGCAACCCTCGACCAATAGCAAAAAATAAAAGTCATCGGAGAATAAGAAATGGCACTGCTTTTCCATAGCATGATCAAACGTGACGACTGGTGGCGGACACAGTTGAACAAACATGTTCCGGATTTGGAAATACGTTTCTGGCCCGAAATTGGAAATCCTGATGAGATTGAATTTGCCATGTGCTTTAACATGCCTCATGGCGAACTCGCCAAGCTCAAAAATCTGAAAGCCGTTTTTTCTCTGGGCGCGGGCGTAGATCATCTGTTTGCTGATCCTGACTTTCCGCGGCACATTCCGTTTGCTCGGGTTGTTGATGACGAACTGACCAGCCGGATGACTGAATATGTAGTTCAGCATGTGCTCAACCACCACCGATACCAGCACCAATATGATGCCCAGCAACGGGAAAAGATCTGGCAGGAAAATCATGCCCCTGCCGCCCGTGAAAGAAAAGTGGGTATTTTGGGCCTAGGCACTCTTGGACAGGGTGCAGCAACAACGTTGAAATATCTCGGTTTTGATGTGGCAGGTTGGAGCCGCTCCCCCAAAGATATTGATGGTGTTACCAATTTCCATGGCGGTGACCAATTGGATGCATTCTTGGCCAGAACAGAAATCCTGATTTGCCTTTTGCCTCTCACGGCCGAAACCAGAGACATCATGAACGCCGAGCTCTTCTCCAAGCTTCCAGAAGGCGCCGCCATTATCAATCCTGGCCGGGGACCACATCTGGTAGAAGAGGATTTAATTACCGCTCTTGATTCTGGTCACTTGTCTGCGGCAACTCTGGACGTTTTCCGTACCGAACCCATGCCACAAGACAATCCTCTGTGGTCCCATCCCAAAGTAAGGATCACGCCCCATGTCGCCAGTATTGCCAATCCGGATCGCGTTGCAGCTTTGATTGCAAAAAACATCATTCGCGCACGCAAGGGTGAGCCCCTTGTTAATCAGGTCGATACAACAAAGGGCTACTGAGACTACCCCCCAATCAATCCACTATACTGCAAACCATATCCAGCGATGGCTGCTGTTACCAGCAACGGCACCATCCCTACCTTGAATCGAAACACAGCCAGCAGGGCCGCTGCGGCCAGGATTAAGGCTGCGGGATCAAGGGTCAAAAATATCGGTACGGTAACATGCAACCCAAGTGTCTCAAGTATCGTCACTTGTTCAAAAAGAACATGAATTGCAAACCACACGTCCAGGTTCAAAATCACGCCGACAACAGCCGCGGTAATTGCCGCCAGTGCCGCCGATAACGCTTTATTCCCGCGCAAGCGTTCCACATAAGGCGCTCCTATGAAAATCCACAGGAAACACGGCGTGAACGTCACCCATGTGGTTAACAATCCCCCCAACACACCCGCGAGCAGCGGAGACAATGTCCCTGGTTCCCGAAATGCGCCCATGAACCCGACGAATTGCGTTACCATGATCAAGGGGCCCGGTGTGGTCTCTGCCAGCCCGAGCCCATCCAGCATCTCACCAGGCTGGAGCCAGCCGAAAGATCCCACAGCGGCTTGCGCCACATAAGCCAGAACCGCATAGGCCCCGCCAAATGTCACTACCGCCATTTTGCTGAAAA
>JAESPT010000390.1 GCA_016765515.1 Sneathiella sp.
TCTTTTTTGTGGCAGTAACCAATGTTTCCAGAAAATCGTCGCCTTCGTCTCCGGTTGGGACAATGAGGCGGCGGGCACACGTACATCTTTGGCCGGCCGTCACAAAGGCTGATTGGATAGTATGGTAGACTGCGCCCCTGATATCAGAAATATTGGTGACGATGAGAGGATTATTGCCGCCCATTTCAAGGGCCAGAATTTTTCCGGGATGTCCGCCAAATTGTCTGTGTAATAATATTCCGGTAGCGGAACTACCGGTGAAAAACAGACCATCCAGGTCATGATGGGCGCTGAGTGCAATTCCAGTTTCCGTGGACCCCTGTACCAAATTTAGGACACCATTCGGCAAGCCTGCTTCTTCCCAGCATTGGACCATTAACTGCCCAACAGCCGGTGTAAGTTCGCTGGGTTTGAAAATGACAGTATTACCGGCAATAAGAGCCGGGACAATGTGACCATTCGGTAAATGGCCCGGAAAATTGAACGGACCAAATACCGCAACAACACCGTGAGGTTTGTGCCTCAGATGTGCTGTAGCACCCGCTATTTCACTGCTTTTTTGACCTGTTCGATTTTCGTATGCGCCGAGTGAAAGGTCCACTTTTCCAATCATTGTGGCGGCTTCGGTTAATGATTCCCATTCCGGTTTGCCCGTTTCCTTTGCAATTAATTCTGCAATTTCTTCTTTTCGGGATTTTAAAACTTCCTGATATCGCCGGATTATTGCAATACGCTTATCAATCGGCGTTAAGGCCCAACCTTTAAAGGCCGCGCGTGCAGCGCTGACAGCGCGATCCACATCCGTTGATGTGGTGCTTTTCCCTTCCCACAGAATCTCATTTGTCTCTGGTGATTCTGAAGTAAAAACGCTGCCGGATCCTGAATGCCAGGCACCATTTATGAAGAGCTTTCCAACAGTCATGAGAGTATCCTTAAAGTACGTAACTGAGTGTTTGACCAGATCCAATGCGCAATGCAGTCGCCGCGACTTCACTGAGGGTTAAAGATCCATCTTCTTCGATGATAAGCGGCGCACAGATGAACCGGTAGTCGTCGCGATTCTGGTTGCTGATAATATATCGCTCTTGCTTTGCAAGCCTCTCATCAGGAACAATTTCTCCTACTGTCCCCTGTGCTCGATCCTGACAAGTCTGGATATTGCGTACCTGACATTGAACTGTCGGACCGCCATCGAAAATATCCGCGTAACCGCTATATCTGAACCCTTCTTTTTCCAACAGGCGCAAGGCAGGTGCGGACGCGTTATGTGGTTTGCCAATGGCATTTCTGGCAGCCTCAGGCAACAGATCAGAGTATACGGGATGGCGCGGCATCAAATCAGTGATGAATTGATTGCCTTTCACAGAGCTCATAAAATCAGCGTTTTCAAATCCCAATCCAAAAAATTTACGACCCAGATGTTCCCAGAAAGGAGACTGTCCTTCCCCGTCTTGCCAGCCTCGCATTTCTGCTATGATCGTTTCTCCAAAGCGATCGGGAAAATCAGCGAACATCAGAAAGCGGCATCGGGACAGGAACCGTCCATTTCCGTCTTTGCGATAATCTGGATCCAGATAGAGAGAACCGATTTCAGTGGTGCCTGTAAAATCATTGACCAAATGAAGAACTTCCATCTGGTTTTTCTTGTCCAGTTCTTTGGAAAAGGAGACGAGCTTGGAAACTTTATAGGAATAGAAAGGCTGAGAAAGTCCGACACCAGCGTAAATTGCGGTTGTTCCTACGATTTTTCCATTATCTGCGTCTTCCATTGCCATGAAGTAAATTTCACCCTTGGGCTCCGATGCTTCTTTTGCAAAGCTTTCCTCGCTTTTTTCCAACTTGGCTTGCCAGGATTGAAGGTTTGTCGGCATAGAGGACATCCCGCTTCCCGTTGCGCTGGAAATTTCCATCAGCTGATCCAGGTCACTTAACTTAGCTTCACGAATGACGATCATGATGCAGGGGCTTTCTTTGGAAAGGGAATGTTCCCTGAGCTGAGCTTGTGTAGGATCAAGGCCGTTAATTTTGCCCGTTCCGTTAGGCTGTCTGTGATTATAAATTCCTGATTCGAGTGAATATTGGCCCCGCGCACGCCCAGTGTATCAATGTTGGGAAGCCCAGCTGCAGCCAGATTATTGCCGTCACAGCATCCCCCAGTTGGTTGCTGCTTGATTTCGATGCCAAGATCCGATCCACACATTCTGACCAAGTCAAAGAGTTGCGTAATCATGGGAGACATGGGCTTGGGCGGCCGCGAAAAACTGCCATGCAGAATTGCTGTATAGTCAGCTTTGTTGTTCATCTTTGCAACAATGCTGTCCATCGCGTCCTGTAGCCAATCCTGATCCGACGGTTCTTTCATCCGAACGTTAAATCGGCAAATGGCAAGATCCGGAACCACGTTCAGTGCGCCGCCCCCTTCGATTTTCCCGATATTGACGGTGAGATCCGGGCGGCCCCCAGTTAAGCTGTTCAGATCCAGTATCATGCTGGAAAGGGCTGTTATTGCATTTCGGCCCAGGTGATGTTCTCGACCTGCATGGGCCGCTTTTCCTGTCACAACAAGGGTAAAATTGCCGCTGCCTTTACGGGCGCCAGCCAGGGTGCCATCGGGCATGGAAGGTTCATAGACCAATCCTAAATTGGCCCGACCGGCGGCTTCAACCAGATGTCGCCGGGAACCGAAAGAGCCGATTTCCTCATCTGCATTAATCAAAACCTCCCAGCCAAGCTGGTCCTTATGAGGACTTTGCTCAAAAGCCTGCAAGGCGGCAAGGATGACCCGAAGGCCTCCCTTCATATCGGTGACCCCGGGGCCGCGAATTTTGCCGCCCCCTAAATCTTCCCAGGTTTGAAAATCACTGGATGTATCAAATACTGTGTCCATATGGCCACATAACAATATTTGCCGATTTGCCTCGGGTCGCTTCACGATCCGCAAAATCGGTCCTACCTTAATCTGCTGTTCTGCTCCTGTATCGGTAATGACAGTCATTGGGTCAGAAGGCAGAACTTCGCCAGAAGCTCCGGTGATTTCAAACGCTTTTCTCAACGTGTAGGCCATTCGCTCAAGACCGAGAAGGTTCAGGCTTCCTGAATTGATGTTTGACCAGGAAAGTACGTCATGGATCATCTGATCCTTTTGTTCATCAATGCTGGAAAGAAAAGGGGGAAGTGACATTTAAACCTCTAACTTTCAATTTCCGTACAAACTGAGTCCAGAATATCAAGGGCCTCACGAATGTGAGTTTCTGTTAAGTTGAGAGGAGGAAGTAAGCGGAGGATATCCGTGCCTGCCCGTCCTGTCAGAAGTCGGGCGTCCCGCAACTTGGCTAGAAGTTCTGTGTTTGGAACAAGACATTTTATGCCCAGCATAAGCCCAAGCCCTTGGGTCGCCCCAAGAATGGTTGGATGTTTTGCCGCCACCTCGTCCAGCCCGGATTTTAACTGATTGCTACGTTCTGTCACCTGATCCAGCAGACCATCTTCGAGAACCAAATCCAGAACCGCATTGGCAACCGTTGTTGCTAGAGGGTTACCGCCAAATGTGGAACCATGAGTGCCAACAACCATACAGGCAGACGCTTTATGTGTTGCAAGGCAGGCTCCGATCGGAAAACCACCGCCAAGACCCTTTGCCGACGCCAGGATGTCCGGCTCGATGCTGGACCATTCATAGGCAAATAGCTTACCTGTACGGCCCATGCCGCACTGAATTTCGTCGAGCATCATCAAGATGCCGGTTTCATCGCAGAGTTTGCGGACTGCTTCAAGATACCCTTTCGGAGCCGGAAGAATACCGCCTTCTCCTTGAACCGGTTCTAAAATTACACCTGCAGTTTTATCGCTAATCATGTTGCGAAGCGCATCAATGTCTCCGAAAGGCACATGATCACACCCCAGGTCTCCATCAAAAAAGCCTTTTGTGTGCGCCGGGTTTCCCGCAGCGGCAACGGTGGCGATTGTCCGGCCGTGGAAGGAGTTCTTCATCCCGATGATCCGGGTTCTTTTTTCATCACCTTGATCAAAATGATTACGGCGCATCATTTTCAGACCCGCTTCGACAGCCTCCGCTCCGGAATTTCCGAAATAAACGTGATCTGCAAAAGTGTTCACCACGAGCCTTTCAGCAAGTTTTTCTGCGCTTTCTATCCGGAACATATTGGATGTGTGCCAGTATTTGTCCGCCTGGTTTTTAAGCGCTGCCACCAAATGCGGATGATTGTGACCAAAGGCTGTGACGGCAATGCCAGAGATGAAATCAAGATATTTGTCACCGTCTTTAGTAAAGAGATAAGCCCCTTCTCCCTTTTCAAAAAGAATTTCGGGGGGAGCGTAGGTTGCCATCAATGCACTGCTTGTCATGTTTCCTCCGGCCATTTCAAAGGCGGTAAATCAATTGCTGTTGCACCAAATGGTATCAGGAACCGGTAAGAATTGGGTATCGAAAATGCCGGTCTTTTCAGAATTATCTGCCAATTATCACTTATTCACAGAATATAATTTGGTGTAGGAACAAATATCTATCTTAGAAGTAGCGCCAGGGCTGATTAAGTCAAATAACCTTGATTTTTGTAGTGCGTAAGCTTATTTCAAATGAATGTTTTGGAAAAATTCCGGATAAAGCAGGAGGAAAAATGCGAGAAAAAAGGCAGCTGGACAAAGTCGATCAGAATATTCTTTCGACCCTTCAGCAATCAGCTCGCATAACCAATCAGCAACTGGCAAATAAAGTCGGCCTCTCCCCAAGTTCCTGTTTGAGTCGGGTTAAAAAACTGGAAGAAGACGGGTGCCTTGGGCCGTATCACGGTGTCATCAATCTCGATCGTCTTTGCCGCTCCATTACCTGCATTGCCATGGTGACGCTTGAACATCATCGCCAGCAGGATTTCAGAACTTTCGAGACCTTTGTCCAATCTCTGTCGGAAGTTGTCCAATGTGATACGGTAAGTGGCGGGTGTGATTTTGTATTGCGGATTGTTTGTGCAGATATGGAGCGCTATCACATCGTGAATGAAATGCTTCTCAATTCCGGTGTGAATATTGTGAATATCAAGACCCATGTGGTCATGACGGAGAACAAAAAGTTTTCCGGTTATCCTCTTGAGGCTCTTTTGAGTTATTGAGCCTTAGCTTTAAGCGAAAGTTGGCAATAGGGAATAAAAGATCTGTTGCGCGGTGAGTGAAAAAATAAATTCCAAAAATGCTAAGGCAGCTGCCGTTGGACCTGGTATTTCCAAAGTAGCTTTTAGAACAAACCATAAAAATACGTAGCTGATTACGACAAACAAAAGTCCAAACACAGATGTGATTTCTGGTCCCAACAAGCCCAACGTCAAAATAAAGAACGGTAACCAGAGAGCCATTAAAGCAACTTGAGCCCAATTATAAACGATAACGAAAACACTGAATTTATCGGAGACATTCAGGTATTTTGAGGCGAATCCGATAGCAGCCAGATAAAGCCCCCACGTAATAACCATAGTGACGATATAAAGAAGTAGAAATGGAAGTAGGCTTATCCCGGTTGCCGAAAAATTATACCCAAGTAAATTTTGAACGCACAAGATCGGGATAGCAACCAAGATCGCTGTAAAGGACGACCAAAAGCCCTTTTCAGATAAATTGAAATAGGAAAGGGCTTTCTCATCTCTCAGAGCAAGCCGGTAGCACCCAAAGAGTGACCATAGTATTTCAGGGAAACGAGCCATGTGGTTTAAGTGAAATATCCGTCAAGTATTGTTGTGTAAATATTGGCAAGGGATTCAATATCTGCAAGATCTACCCGTTCGTCAACTTTATGCATGGTTTGTCCCACCAAACCAAATTCAACAACAGGGCAATAATTTTTAATGTAGCGGGCATCAGAGGTGCCGCCGGTTGTCGACATCTCAGGTGCGCGACCCAAATGTTGTTCGATAGAGCGGCCAACAAGTTTGCTGAAATCCCCTTCTCCGGTGAGGAAGGGTTCAGAGTTTTTTAGAACCCGTAATTCATAATTTGCGCCGCGTTTGCTTGCGACATCATCCAGGAGCGTCCGAATTTTCTCATCCAGACCATCAAGACTGTGAATGGTGTTGAAGCGAATGTTAAAGGTTGCCCGGGCCAGCGCCGGCGTCACATTTGTCGCCAAATTTCCAACATCCACCGTTGTGAATTCCAGATTGCTGGGCTGAAAATGATCACTGCCATCATCCAGATGCATTCCGTCGAGGGCACTCATCATGGCCACAAGATGAGGAATAGGATTGTCTGCAAGATGGGGGTAGGCGATATGCCCTTCATTGCCCGAGACAGTCAGGAATCCGGTGAAAGATCCGCGGCGGCCAATTTTGAACATTTCCCCAAGCGCATTTGGATTGGTAGGCTCGCCCACAAGACAATGATCGATATGCTCTCCATTCGATGTCATCCATTCCAGGACTTTCCGTGTTCCGTTAATGGCCGGACCTTCTTCATCCCCTGTGATCAGCAAACTGATGGAGCCCTTGTAATTTCCATGATACTTCTTCAGATGACGCTGGGAGGCGACGGCGAAGCAGGCAACAGCCGCTTTCATGTCAGCGGCACCTCGACCATAAAGCATCCCGTCCTTGATCACGGAATCAAAGGGATCAACACTCCAGGCATTCAAATCGCCTGGCGGTACAACATCTGTATGACCGGCAAAGCAAAAATTGGGCGCTCCCGTCCCAATTCTTGCATACAGATTGTCCACATCCGGCGTGTTATCATCCGAAAAAGTCAGTCGTGAACATTCAAAACCAATTTTCTCCAAAACCGATTGCAGGACATTTAAAGCCCCGGCATCATTAGGAGTCACACTGGGGCATCGCATCAGAGCTTGCGTCAGCTCAATTACGTTTAAATCTTCCATATAAGTCATGTAAGACGTTTAACGCCCACCGAGTAATGGGTCAATGAGGATTACGAGCAGACGTTGGGAAAATCCTTTTAAAGATCAAAAACATAAGGTGATTGATTCCAGAAGAAAATAGGGATAGATGTGAAGTCTCTTACCTTTCGAGCGTTCCTGCCATGACAATACCCGCAAATTCCAGCAATATGGCTGGCATACTTTATATGTTGGTCGCCATATTCATGCTGTCCACCATGGATGCCGTCGCAAAATGGTTGGTGGAAGCGGATTATTCTGTCTTTCAGATCCTGTTTGTCCGTGGGTGCATCAATATTGTCCTTATGCTGGCTGCCATGCCTTTTTTCGGTGGTGTGCGTCTTCTCAGGACACGCCGACCCTGGGCGCATGCAATTCGCAGTATTTTTGGAATGGCGGCGCCATTTTTGTTTTTCACAGCGCTCATTTCAATGCCGCTTGCTGAAACGACTGTCGTATTTTTTATCTCTCCCTTTGTGATGACGGCATTGTCTGTTCCGCTGTTTAAGGAAAAGGTGGGTATCCATCGGTGGGGGCAATTCTAGTCGGCTTTAGCGGCGTTGTTTACGTGGCGCAACCTACCAGCGACGTGTTTAATCCTGCCATACTCTTTGTTATCGGGTCGTCCTTGTCCTATTCGTTCCTGATGCTCGCTAGTCGGTGGTTGGGAAAAACCGAACCCACATTTACAATTGTTTTCTATGTGAATGTCGGAACAGCGAGTCTAGCGGCATTGGCCATGCCGTACGTGTGGAAAGATATGAGCTTTCTGGATTTTGGGGTTATTGGTCTGATGGCGGTCCTGTCTTTGGCGGGTAACATCTGTATTGTGAAAGCTTTTATGATAGGTGAAATCGGGGTCATAACACCCTTTGAATATACCGGGCTTTTGTGGGCAGTTTTGCTTGGTTTCATTTTCTTTCAGGAGACACCAAACATCAATGTCTGGGTTGGTATTGCCATCATTGCGGCAAGTGGATTGTATTTGGTGTACCGGGAAAACAGAAAAAGGCCCGATCAGTCTTGATCGAGCCTCTTCCATTCCTGAAATGCTTTGACTAGTCGCGAAGAAGATCGTTGATGGATGTTTTGGACCGGGTCTGCTCATCCACGGTTTTTACGATCACAGCGCAGTAAAGATTCGGTCCGGGTGTTCCGTCGGGCAGTGGTTTGCCGGGTAGGGATCCTGGGACAACAACGGAGTAGGCAGGGACGCGGCCAATATGGACTTCACCAGTCTCGCGGTTGATGATTTTCGTTGATGCGCTGATAAAGACACCCATGGAGAGGACGGCGCCTTTTTCAACGATAACGCCTTCAA